>JBAZWE010000076.1:0-9341 GCA_041660545.1 Thermoleophilia bacterium | reverse complement strand
GGTGTGTCCCGCCCGCGAATATGATCTCGTTTGCCTCCTCCAGACGCCGGTCCAGAAAAACCGGCGCATCAAAGAGCCCCCCCAGCGGTGGCACCGCTCCCAGATCATAGTCGGGGAACTCGGCGCTCATCTCCTCCTCCGAGGCCAGCCGGGCATGGTTGTCGTTTAGGATATCGCGCAGCTTGTGGATATCGGCCCGGTCAGATGCCGGCAGAACTGCCAGTGCGTCACCATTATGGGTCTTGATCACCAGAGTCTTGGCCACATGGCTTGCGGTTACGCCGACCGCCCTGGCCTCCTCGCTACTGCTGAAAGTCTCCTTGTGGCTCACCGTCTCATAAGGCAGCCCTTCGTCGTCCAGATACTTCTTTATGTTGCCTGCTATCGTCATGGCTACTCCCTGCAGGTAGGCTGAATAAAGGTAGTTATCCTTACCCAACTGCTCGATGATTTACACCACTCCTGTCATTAAAGTTCACGCGTAGCAGGTTCCCACGGCCATGATGATGAAAGCAGGGTTATACCAGCCTCAATAACGGGTATCTTTTTATCACTATATTTCTCACCCCTCTCCTTTAGATAAAGGAACTTGTGACCGATTGGCCCAATATGTTAGTGGCGGCTGCATGGTTTTCAGGTTCAAAGCTAGTACAGCTGTCGATCAAGATTGTTCTCAAGCAAGAGAAAGTCAGCTCAATTGTCCCGCGGTGAAGGAAAAAATAACGGCGACACCGGTCCTCTGATGGATGGCGTGATCAGCAACGGTGAACTTCCTCCGCTGGAGCAGGTGCTAGGCCAGGAGACGATCCTCAAAACCGTAGAGCCTTTCACCGACTATCTCGAAACCGCCGTAGCGGTATACGACCGCGACGGCAAACAGATAGGCGAAGTCCAGACAGGGAACGAGTTCTGCCGTTTTCTGGTTGAAGCGGCGGGTTCGAAGTGTGTTCAAGCGGGTCGCGTGGCCACCCTTGCCGCCATTGAAAGCGGCCGCCAGGAAGAAACAAACTGTTGTGGCGGCTTGCTGCTTTGCGCCAGCCCGATAATAATCGACGGTTCCATTCTCGGCGCCATCGTCGGCGCTGTCTCCGAAGTTCCCTCCGATGAGGATTCTATCGGTGAAATTTCCAGATGCTGTGGTGTTGAGAGCGAGCAGTTACTTCAGAAGGCCGGAAAGGTATTCCATAAGCCTGACTACCTTTACAGCGCCGCCCGCAAGCATCTTGAGTTACTGGCGCAGCTACTTGGGAATCTGTACGAGGCGGCCCTGGAGAAGGATACGGCCCTTGCCAGGACGATCGAGCAGGAAGTAAAAATGTCCGTTGCCCGCGAACTCGACCAGCGCATATTCAGCAGTATGGCTGCCGGCCTTGCTGTTCTGGAGGCCGATCTGACAGTGCAGGTCTGGAACGACGCCGCGGAGCGCATCACCGGTATATCCGAATCGGAAGCGACAGGCAGGAATGCTCCCGAAGTGTTGCCCCCCTCCATGATAAAAGGCTTCGAAGAGATCGCGCGTGACGTCATGCGGACTGGCGTGACCTGGCAAAACAGCCCTGGAAACGGGGGCTCAATATATAGCGATCCACCTTTTCTTGATATCACGATCAGACCGCTTTGTGGTAAAGGCGACTCGGCTAGCGGTGTGGTTGTTCTCTTTGAGGATGTCACGGAAGAGGTCAAGCTCAACCAGGAACTCGATAGGCATGTTCGCGAAATCGAGGCGATCAACAAGGTTATCACCGCGTCCAGCGCGTCACTTATCCCGGAGGCTTTTCTGACACAGACCTCGAAGGCCATCCAGGAGGCGATTGATGCAAGGCTGGTAGCCATATATACGCACGATGACAAAAATAGCGTATTAAGGCTGGGCGGCAGCTCATTTGAACCCGATCCTGCAATCAGAGTGAGCGTAGAGACTCTGGGCCTTGACGGTAGCGTGGTAGACCAGGTCATGAAATCCGGCAAGGTCGTAGTGATATTCGACCTGGCAACGGATGAGCGCGTGACCCCGCACTTGAGGGAAATCGCCCTGAATCAGGGATTTACCAGCTTCGTCGCCATGCCGGTCACATCGCGCGACGACATTCTCGCCATACTTCTCGTTTTCTCGGATTCCCAGGATATATGTACTGAGAACCAGATCCGCTTTATCGATCTGCTCTCTTATCAATTGGGTATCGCCCTGCAGAACGGCCGGCTGTTTTCTGAAGTCGAGGGCGCCGGAGAGTTCATGGAAAACATGCTTAATAGCATGGATGAGGCTGCATACAGCTGTGACGTGGACCGCAACCTCACCTTTGTAAATCCCGCCGCGGAAAAACTCACCGGCTACAAAGTGGACGAGCTGCTCGGTATGAACATATACAAGCTGATCGCCGATGATCAGAAGGATATATTGCAGGACATGATCGTACGACGAAAATCCGGACTGGTTGACCGCTATGAACTCGACCTGATTAAAAAGGATGGCACGAGGATTACCATAAGTCAGGCCGTATCGCCTTTGATCCACGACGGCGCTATGACAGGTATTGTCGGCGTCGCCTCCGATGTAACACAGGAAAAATTGATTCATAGACAGATCGAGCGTCAAAACCAGCGTTTGGGTCTGCTGCAATCAATAATCCAGGAGAGCGTTTCCAGTCTTGGCCGCGGCAAGGCGCTCAAGACGCTTGTACGCGAGGTCGCGGAAGCCTTCGATTACGACATCTGCAATATATTCATGCCTGACGCTTCTGGCTCCAGACTTCAGATCGTCGCCAGTCATGGCTTTGCACCCGATTTTATCCAGCAGCTGAACAACGGCGAAAATTTCAATCTTGAATATCACAGAAGCCTGAAGACACCGCTGGCGCTGGCTTATTGCGATGGCAAACAGACCGCTGTAAAAAACGTAATCACGGATTCGCCTGATGATGGAATTGTCGCCGCAGCCAATGAACGCGGGTTCCACTCTATAGTAGCGACGCCGCTCGACTATCACGGTAAAAGACTGGGAATCATGGTCGTCTATACCAGGGAGATCCGTGAGTTCGATGAGGAGGAGCTGGGGCTGCTTGCAAGCATCGCCGCCCAGGCATCCACTATCGCCGGCAGCGATGAGATCTTTAATAAACTGGCCCGCTCTGAGGAGCGCTACCGCGAGATATATAACATGGCGGCTGACTGGATGTACATGCTCGACGAAAATGGTGAGATCATCGATTGCAACGATACGATGGCCCAGAGCCTGGGACTCGCCAGGGAAGCCGTTATCGGCAGCTATATTTACGAACACGAAATCGGAGGCGATCGCGAGAAAGCTGTGGAAGTCATCGAGCGGTTCAAAAAGCAGGGCAAGGTCGGCATGATTTTTAGCTCCGAACGTACCTTCCTCTCCATCGGTGGCAGGAAGCTGATCGTGGAAGTGCACGCACGCGCATTGCAGGCACCCTCAGGTGACGGTTTTCAGTGGAGCGTCATCGGCCGCGACATCACTGAAAAGAAAGAGGCGGAGCAGCGCATCAATCTGCTGGCGGCCGCTGTTGATAATACGCATGAATGTGTTATTATCTCAGACCTTAACGGCGATATTATCTCCATCAACAACGCTGGTGCTGCCCTCCTCGGTAATGACGCCGAGGCCATGGCCGGCATGCACATGGGTGAATTCTGGTCCGACAGGAACCCGGAAGGTCTCCGGGATCAGATTTACATCAAAACCCTGGAAAGTGGCTGGGAAGGGCAGATGTGGTACCGCCGTGCCGACGGTTCCGACATTCCCGTCTTTGTCTCATCGGCACGGGTGGACGATGCGTTCGGCAAGCCGATGGCGCTGGTGGGCATCGCGCGCGACATCTCAGCCGAGCAGCGCCTGACCTCGGAAATACTGCGGCGCAACCGCGAGCTGGCCGTGCTGAACTCCGTGGCCACCGCCACTTCCAGTTCACTCAACCTGGAGCAGGCGCTTGAAAATTCTCTCGATGCGATCATCGATTCAATGAATTACAGCGGTGGCATTATCTTTCTGATGAATAAAGGTTCCGAGCTGCTCTCACCGGCGGCAAGCACCTACGCGATTCCCGAGGAAATGATGGCGCATCTTAAAACGATCAAGATCGGTCAAGGCCATACCGGCAAGATCGCCGAGTCGGGGGCGCCGATCTTTATCGATGACTATAAAGGTAGCGAATACTACATGCCCGAGCTGCCGGACATCTTCCCGATCGCTTCGATCGGCGGGGTTCCCCTGATTTTCAAGGACAGGGTGCTGGGAGTGTTGATCGTCTCAAGCGCGACTCCCCATGAATTTGGTGAAAACGAGCAAGCGCTTCTTGCCGCGGTCGGCAATTCCATCGGCGTTGCCATTGAGAACGCCTATCTGTTTGAAGACGTCGCCCGGGGCAAGACGGAATGGGAGACTACATTCGACGCCATGACGAACGGCGTTTCCATTCACGACCTTGATAATATTATTGTGCGGGCAAACAGCGCTTTGGCGAAGCTTCTGGGTACTACGATCGACAAGATCGTAGGTCGCAAGTGTCACGAGGTATTTCACAACAGCGCCGAGCCGTTGGCGGTCTGTCCCCAGGTGCTGGCCTTCAAGGACGGATGCAGCCACACGATTGTCGTGGAAGAGCCGAAACTAAAAGCCGTACTCAACGTTTCTTCCGACCCCATCTTCGATAAGGACGGTAACATAGTCGGCGCCGTGCATGATGTCCGTGACATCACCGAACAGGAGCGCCTGCGAGAGCAGCTTTCCCAGTCTGAGAAAATACGCGCGCTGGGCGAGATGGCCGGCGGCGTCGCTCACGACTTCAATAACTTCCTGACGGTCATATTAGGAAACACGCAGCTTATGCTCTCGCAAATCAATGGCGGTGACGGCGATCAGGAGTTCAGGGAGTCGCTGGAGAGCGTCCAGCGAGCTGCCGCCGACGCGGCCGAGACCGTACGCCGCATCCAGGAGTTCACCAGGGTTCGCACCGCGCGCAGCTTTACGATTGTGGACGTCAAAAGGGTCATACTCAACTCTATAGATATCGCCCGACCGCGTTGGCATGACGAAGCTAAAGCCCGTGGCGCCAAAATCGAGATCGTGGCATCGATTGACAGGACCCCGCCGGTTAACGCCAATGAATCGGAGCTGACGGAGGTCTTCACCAACCTTATAATCAATGCCGCGGATGCGCTGCCGGGTGATGGCAGGATCACTGTGACTACCGACACGGAGCCAGGCGGTGAGTGGGTTCTGGTCATTGTGTCCGATACCGGCGAGGGCATGGACGAGGAAGTGAAAAAACGCGTTTTCGAACCGTTTTTCTCCACCAAGGGGGTGGGCGGCAGCGGCCTGGGGCTTAGTGTGGCGTATGGCATCGTCAACCGGCACGGGGGAGATATAATGGTTGAGAGCAAGCCGGGCGATGGCACCCGCTTTGTCGTTCGCTTGCCTGTGGCGACGATGGCCGAACTCAACGGCGCCGGTGAGCATTTGGAATCCGCTGAACCGGCCGCGGCCGCCGAGGTGGAATCCGGTCTTGTGCGGACTGGCAAGCTGCTTGTCGTCGATGACGAGCCGATGGTAAGAAAGCTGTTGGGCGACATGATTCATTCTATGGCGCATAATTTTGAGGTAGCCGAGGATGGGGAACAGGCACTGGCAATCTTCGACGCGGCGGTTGATGCCGGTGAGCCTTTCGACCTGGTGCTGACCGATCTGGGCATGCCCGGGATGTCTGGTTGGGACGTGGTGGATGCGATCAAGCAGCGCTCGCCGGAAACACCGGTGGTGTTGATTACCGGCTGGGGCGATCAGCTGGATGCTCAGAAGATGAGGGAGAGCGGCGTGGAATCGGTCATAGCCAAACCTTTCAGGGTCGAGGATATAGTGCGGACGCTCGCAAAAGCGATATCATAAGATCTGGATTGTCATCCTGAAATAGATCAGACATCCTTTAGCGCGCCAAGGATCTACCGGAGGCAAAGTGAAAATAGGTTTCGATGCCCGCATGATCGCCTGGAAGGGAGTAGGCACCTACTCCCGCAACCTGTTGAAGCAGTTCGCCCAGGTACCCGATATGGAAGTCGTCTGCTTTGTCAACGACGATACAGCCGGCCGCCTGCCCGCGGGGGCTAACTTCACGAAGGTCTCCATCAACGAAGAGGTCTTCAGTTCACGCAATCTCAACAAGATCGGCAATGCGGTCAACAAGGCCGGCTGCTCCCTGTTTCATACACCATACGTAGTGGCGCCTGGCAACCTCGAGTGCCCGCTGCTGGTGACAGCCCACGATATCATCCCTCTGCTCTTTCCCAATTCGATACCGAGCTTCCGGCTGCGCCGCACCTATAAAGGGCTGCTGGCGGACGCCGTGCAGCGCGCCGACCATATCATCACCGTCTCGACCGTATCGCAATCGTACCTGCTGGCGCACTTTAACATGTCGCTCTCGAAGGTCTCCGTGATTCTCGATGGCGTCGGTTCCGAATTCGGCCCGCGCGACGACGAGGAGATAAAGAGTGTCTGTAAAAAATACGGGATCAGCGGACCGCACATACTGTGGCTGGGAGAGTTTATCGCCCACAAGAACGTGGACGCCCTTGTAAACGCGTACTCGACCCTGTCATCGAAGCTCAGGGCACGCTATTCGCTCGTGCTGGCAGGTGACACGAAGGCAGACTGGAAGGACGTCAAAAAAGAGGCCGGCCGCCGTGGCGTCGGCGAGCGCGTGCTCTTCCCGGGATTCATCGATGATCAGGATCTGCCCGCGCTGTTCTCGTCCGCCGACCTCTTTGTGTACCCGTCGCTTTATGAAGGCTTCGGCCTGCCGCCGCTGGAAGCCATGGCCTGCGGCACGCCGGTTATCTGCTCAAACTCTTCGAGCCTGCCGGAAGTGATAGGCGACGGCGGCCTGCTGGTAGCGCCCCGTCCGGCGGCCATGGCGGCGGCCATCACCGAGGTGCTGGCCAAAGAAAATCTGAGGCAGCGTCTGCGCCGCCGCGGCCGCGAAAGGGCCGCGTTGTTCTCCTGGGAAAAATCCGCGGCGAAAACGCTGGACCTTTATCGGGAGCTTGCCCGGTAAGAAAATTTTCCTACCCGGTGCCCCTCAGCTATAATTAGACGGCGCCAACCTCCAGGCCGACGTAGCTCAGCTGGTAGAGCAGCTCACTCGTAATGAGCAGGTCTGCGGTTCAATTCCGCACGTCGGCTCCAGTTTTTGTTCTCAACTAACAAAATAAGGCGTAATTTACTCCCTTACACGCCCAGCCCGGCGATAGCTTCCTCGAATACTGTAAACGGTTGCGCACCGACGATCCGGTATTTTCCATTAATAACGTAGGTCGGCACTGCCTTGATGCCCAGATCCGCGGCCTGGACCAGCTTTTTATCCAAAACAGCGCTGTATTCGCCGCCCGTGATAGCCTTCTCCAGTTCCGCAGCCTTAAGGCCGGACTCATTTGCCGCGGCTCGCAGGACTTCCCAGCTGCCGATGTCGCGCCCCTCGCCGTACAATTTATCGAAGACCGCCCGGTGGAATTCATCACCCCGGCCCTGCGCATAGGCGTACTCGGTTGCTTCCAGCGCCAGCCGTGAGTTCGGGATGCGTCCGGTGAACGTTATTTTCAGCCCGCCGCTCTCGGCCATCTTCTTGAGCCTCATGTGGGAATCGTCGGTTTCGTCCTGATACTCCGGGGGGAGTTCCATGCCTTCGGAGGGCGTACCGGGGCGAAGCAGATACGGCTGCCATGTTACGAGCGCGTCTTTATACTCGCGCTTTATCTGGTCGACCGCGACCTGGCCGACGTAGCACCAGGGTCACACGTAATCGGAATAGATGGTCAGGTTCAGCGGCATGCTTCACCTCGGCTTTCTGATATGGCCTAAGCTTTCCCTTTCATCCAACAGCTGAAACGGTCGCAGGCTTGCTGGTTTAAGGGCCATCGTTCTGCAGGCTGAAACAGCCGCCTGCCGATTAAAGCACCGGCTCATCCCGTGGCTCGGCCAGGCCCATCTCGGCTTCCAGCTCCACGCCCATTTCCTGCGCCGGCGGCCGCTTGCGCGCCCGGTGCAGGTCGATGACCGGCAGGAAGAATGTGGCTATGAGCGCGGCGACTACCACAAAAACTCCCAGTGTATAAACGTGACCGATGGATCCGGCCAGCGCCTCCTTGAGCGTCTGGATGAACTGTAAGTAATACTCCTGCAGCTGGGCCTGCTGGGGCGCCGGCACGTTCTCTATTAACCCCGTCATCCGTTGCTGGCCGTCCGCGGACAGGAAGTTCTGCAGGGTGTTGGTGTCGATACCTGAGATCGCCGCTGCCGGGTTCATCCTGTTGATGGTCTGCACAAACGGGTCCGAGTCCACATCAGCGAGATGATCGGCCAGTGCGTTATTCATCAGGCTGCCCATGATCGCCACACCCACGGTGCTGCCGATGCTGCGGAACAGCTGGATAGTGGCGGTGGCGATGCCGAGTTTGCTGCGGTCGAAAGAGCTCTGCACGACGATGGTGTAGATCGGGAAGGAGACACCGATGCCCAGCCCCAGGATGACCATGTCTCTCACCAGCGCCAGTTTCGAAGTATCGACCGCAAGTCGGGAGAACAGGTACATGCCGACGACCGCGATGGCCAGGCCGATGATCGAGGACAGTTTATATTTCCCGGTACGGCTGATCACCTGGCCGACGATGCCGCTGGAGATGATGATGCCGACGCTCAACGGCGCCAGCACCAGACCGGAGTTGGTGGCGGAAAAACCGACCACACTCTGGGCGTAGAGCGGCACGAAAGCGATGGCTCCGAACATGCCGAACGAGGTCAGGAAAGTGACGATGACCGAGACGTTAAGACCGCGGTTGGCAAACAGGCCCAGCGGCAACACCGGATCCGCGGCCCGGCCCTCGATCAGTGCGAAGAGGGCCAGTAGCAGCGCCGTTGCGCCAAAGAGGCCGATTATCTGGACGGAACCCCAGGCGTACTGGCTCCCGCCCCAGACGAACGCCAGCAGCAGGGTTATGAGCGCCAGCCCCAGGGTTATCGCTCCCGGGAAATCGATGGAACGCCGGACGGCTGCCGTCTTTATCCTGGGCAGGGCGATGAGCAGCACCGCCAGGGCCAGGATGCCGAAGGGCACGTTGATGTAGAAGATCCAGCGCCAGCTGAAGCTGTCGGTGAGCCAGCCGCCGACCAGCGGCCCGGCGACGCTGGCGATGCCGAAGACGCCGCCGATCAGTCCCTGCCAGCGTCCGCGCTCGGCCGGGGTGAACAGGTCGCCGATGATGGCGATCGCGTTGACCATGATGGCGCCGCCGCCGATGCCCTGGAAAGCGCGGAAGAGGATCAGCTGCAG
>JBAZWE010000075.1:0-9444 GCA_041660545.1 Thermoleophilia bacterium | reverse complement strand
AGCGACATTCTCTCGTGGGGACCGGATCCTAGCATTCCCTGGCTGACCCGAATCGAATTCCGGCAGACGGTGGACGGAGCAGGTTCCGTAACCGTAGACGGCGTCGAAGGCTCACTGCCACTATCGCAACATACTGGTAGGATTTTATTCGTTGATCAAGTGAATGGTAATGACGGTAGTGACGGTCTTTCGGAAAGAAACCAAGCGGAAAGCGGCGGCCCCTGGAAGACCCTGCCATTTGCCCGCGCCCAGATGCGTGCAGGTGACGTATTATACGTCCGCGCAGGCACTTATACGGATATCGATGATGAAACCTGGGGCACCATGTTTCACGCACTCGAAATGGATGGCACCGAAAACCAGCCATACGCCATCATCGGCTATCCCGGTGAAACGGCGATCCTCGATGCGGGAATGCGTGAGGTGGTCCGGCGTGTATTCATGATCGGTGACCATTGGGTTGTCGCAAAGATGCAAATGGTGAACGGTACGACTGTCGGCGTGCGGGCGGATGGGGAATCAAATCGCGTAGTCGGCAATGTGTTTACAAACATCGGATTCTTCGATGAAGGCGTGATTACATTCGACGAAGCAAGTCATACCCGGATCCTGGGAAATTATCTGTTCGATTATGGAGTGCCGGACGAGAACAACTCCCACGGTATCTACCATGGCGGGGTAGCCTCAACGAACACCGATCTCGAAGTTGCTTACAATCGCATGGTGCAGCAACGCGGCGGCCGCCACATTCAATTATATGGACATACGGCTGGAGAACGGACTACCAACGTGCGCATACATCACAACGATATCGACACGGGACCATATGATGGAATCCTGCTGGGAAGTTCTGATGCAGAGGGAAGCGGTGAGTGGATTGCGGGCGTTCGAGTCTATGATAATACCATCCGCAACAATCAGCGATCCTGTATATACATGGGCGCGATGGGCGCAGAGTTGCAGGCGAGTATCCGGGATAACGTCTGCTACGAAAGTCCAGGAGACTCGATTCTGATAACTGAGGAGTCGACGGGAGCGGCGGAAATCCATTCGAATTGTCTCGATAAAGAGATCTCTAATGTCACCGGCCGCACAACCATAAATGCACATGATAATGAGGTAAATTATCCCGCCTGCAGTCAGGATAAGGGAATCGAACACTAGCCGGAGTTAATTGGCAACAGCTGCAACAAGCTCATCTAGAACCGAAAAGTTTGAATAGCATCCCATAACCTCCACCAAATCCTGATCCTCGAAAATGGCTTGTCTAAGCCATATTTTTGAGCATATATCGATGACACCATAGGGGATTCGAACTTTTCATTAATAAATGGCTTGCTTATGGTATTCTTTCTTCCTGAATGATGATAAATGTGGGGATACGAACTTTTTCTCACGGTGTGTAATCACTTTGAACATAATGCCAAGACATAAACTGCTTAAACTTGAATGGAGGCTTTAAATGCAATCAGGAAAGAAAAAGCTGATCGGCATGGTGGCATTTGTCACGTTGGTGCCCATGTTGAGCGGTTGCGGCTCTGACAGCGGGTCATCAGATACAACATCCACAGCTACAGTAAAAACCTCATCCGCGACAGCAGCAACAGGCACATCCAGCGCTTCGACCGGTACCACGTTGAAGTCGTCCTTCGGTGGCATCACTTTAGATAAAGTGAGGTTCTCAAATACCAAAGATCCGGCAACAGGTAACCCTCGCAGCGCTATCGTGATAGAGGTTTCGTGTACAGGTGAATGTAAAATGAGCGAAGCTGATTATGATGCGTTCCAGAATAAAACAATACCGGTGAAGGTCACGACTGCAGCGGGTGAAGAATTGAGACGTCAGGCTTTCTCTCACACTAAATCATCCAATAAAATGCTGTTTAGTTATGATGTGCCAGGTTCTCATCAGGGCTTGAAGCTATACTGGCCGGACAACGAACCGATCGAGATTGACTCACTCAATCCCGCAGATAAGCCTTCGTAAAAGAGCGGGATAGTAAACCGATGATCGCAGAATCACCAAGGCGAGGATGACTCCCGGCCGGCAACCGGCTATAGGTTTCACCCCTGTTGCCACCTATTAATACATTCGCCGCCATCATGGCCGCCGTGTTCGGCTGCTTCTTTGTCGCCGACGTGCTCGAACTCAAACAGTTCGGGTTCGCCCTGGCAGTGGCGGTTATCCTGGATGCTACAGTTGTACGGCTACTCCTGGTACCTGCGGTGATGAAGTTCGCGGGACCCGCAAATTGGTGGCTGCCGAAGTTCCTGGAACGTTATTTGAATTTTGGGTGATATATAATTGATCGATGTCGACATTCGCCATCATCGGTATTTTTGCGCGACCCAGGGTGTTTTGAGTATTCCAATAGCCCGGCAGGAAATGGTCCTAGCGGCATGGCTGATAGTCAAAGGGTTCAATTTTGAGGCTCTGGCCCATTCAAACATATAGCAGTTTCAGCATTTTCGTCCCGAAGCAGGGTAGGGTCGGATAAACATCCAGATGGATTGATGATTACGTGAAAAGGTGTCAATACGTCGCATTACTTAGAGGCATAAACGTGGGTGGAAATGAGAACCAGAAGCTCCACACCTTCGATTCTTACTGCTGCGGACGTCCGGTTTTTCCGCCAATAAAATCCCAAGCCCGTTCCTTGCGAGTCCGCCACCTATGTTCGTATCTTTCATGCCGTAGTTTTGAACGCCCTATCTTTTTTCCGTCCGGCTTATAGAATCGCCTGGCCCATACTGAATCAGGTTTAGCCAGACGAATGGCTCCGATCAATGCAAGCGTCGGAATAAACACGCCAAACACCGCATAGTAAAATTTGCCCTTGAGCGCCGAGATGATAACAACAGGCAAATTGATTGCCACAGTGGCGGCAATAGTCCATCCAGCCTCATTAAATTTCGTGTCAAAGGGGGTGAATTGCAATAACAATAGACTACCGAGCGCGAGGCCGAGAATGATTGCATCAATTGATTTGCGCCCCTCTTTTTCCCAGTAAACATCCTCAAGATGAAATGCCAGGGCGAACTCATCGAGAACAAGCGCCATCCCACAACCAAATGAAACCACAAGCGGCAGAAAATAGATTCCTCCGGGGTCTGGTGTAAATGCAAATTCCAATGCACCCGCGGAAAACGCTATGACGAGGCCAAAAATCAGATGGTGAGTGTGCACGCCTCCGAATGATGCACTACCCCATCCTCTAACACGGGCAATGCGGGTATAACCACGAGTGAGAGCAAAGGTAATGATGAAGGAAAGCATCATGATAAATGCCGGTTCACGGCCAGTGTCATAAATGTACGTTTCGTAACCCGGGATAAAACGGAAAATATCCATTGCTTAGTTCCCGTGGTTAGAAAAATCAGAATTCGGGATCACTTCTGAAGGAAACAAGAACCCTACTTTCAAATATGCGATTGCTCGATTCAGGGACGGGAACGACGAATTTATAATGCCCCATGACAGGTAAAGCTATGCTTTTTCCATTTTCCGCAGGCTGAAGGTATATGCGTCCGTAAGGATCGGCGTGGCAGAGGTGTCATCGTCAGCGGTATAAAACTTGATCTTCATGCTTAGATCGTCCAAGTCCATCACCAACGACCAGACTGTTCGCAGGGGCAACGGCATTGCCGTCCCCTCAGACTCGTCATTAACGAAACCGTATACCATACTCATGGCATGGAGTCCGTCGTCCGGCGTGTACTTGTGGAACACCGAAGCCTCGAGATAATCGTGCAGACGCGTATAGCGATAGAAGGTATCGTACGCTTTCGTCTTATCGATCGGCGGGAATGTGTCAATGGTCGGATATTCTTTGACCGGATGGTTTGTCATGATAGACGGACCGGGGGAAGCCGGGCTTATAAACCGGGGGGAAAGGTCTTCCTCGGAAAACTCCAGGATCATGGAGTCTCCGTTACGGTCGCCAATCAGAAAATGGATGCCGTCCATCGGAAAGTACACCTTAAGATCAGAGACAAGCTGTTTGGCCTCATCAACCGTGCGAGCCCCCTCGAGTAAGGCCCTGACCATCTGCAGGTAGCTCAGCCCTTCCTGCTTTTCCAGATCGCTCAGGGGCACGGTTTTTTGTGCCAGGTTTTGATCGACAAGCCCGCTGATGCTCAGGCCATGTTCGTTAAGGCCGTCATAGGCTCCGTTCAGCAGATCAAAAGTCCCGATAACAAGTGATGCATACCCACCATCCTGCGGGTATGTCTCCATGACAAAATTGCGGGAGAACATCCGGTTTCCCTTACCACTCCTTCCCGGGTTCATGAACTCATATATGTCAACTATGTAGAACTCCATGTTGCGAGCCTGGAACGAATGGCCGTCAGCCGTGACGCTTTTAGGAAAAAAAACGGCGGAGCAGTTGACCGGCTGCATGTCGTACCAAAGGGAGCTGCTGTCATGTAAATCGCTATCTCCCCAGCCGTATCTGGCGGCGATACCCTTTTGGCGCTCGGCCAAAGCCGGAAAATGCGCGCGGATGTAACTGTTCCTGCTTTGTTTGTTTTCAAGCGAATCAAATGGGAGGCATTGACCCTGGTAATAGTCATTGGAAAGCTGAGCGATCGCCCCGCCGATCTCCTGATTGGTGCCGCGCAGCACGATATGCCTGACCTCCTGGTAACTTTGGCCGGCGCACTTTTCCAGAACCACCTGGTTTGTAACTATGGCTGAGGAACTACCGGCGTCGTCACTGCCGGGGCTTACCATAACCGGGAAACTTTAGAGAGAGGCCCACAAAAAATTTGTCTAGACACGACTTCTCCTTTTCATGATGCTGACAAGTCAAATAATTCAATTTCGGGAAGGTGGACAAACATGTTCTGATTGACACTCCGACGATGTCGTTCTTTTCGCTCCTTTAGCCCTGATACCTTTGCATTTAACTTTTAAGTGAATGGTAATGTTAAAAGCGAATACTTGTGGGTAAATTCTAACAATATAGAAAAACAAGATCACGATTTGGGAGATATATTGTGGTAAAAGAAGGCTCACACGTACAGAAAATCACAACTCATTTATTGTTTGACTAGGAAGCCATGGGGGAGGCCGAGTTTTATATATCCACCTTCAGTGACGCAGGGCTAAAGTACACATCCATACTTCACAACACACCGTCGGGCACGGTCAAAATGGTAACCATGGAACTTTTTGGGCAGGAGTTCACGCTTATCAGCGCAGGACCGCTATTTCAGTTCAATCCATCTATATCGTTTCTTGTCGCCTGCAAGACCGGGGAAGAGGTCGACGCGCTATGGCAAAGACTTTCAGCAGGAGGCAAAGCGCTTATGGAGCTTGGCGCCTATCCGTTCAGCGAGAAATATGGATGGGTCGAGGACAAATACGGACTTTCGTGGCAGGTTATGTTGATGGGGGACCTTGAGGTTAATCAGCGAATCACCCCGACACTCATGTTTGTCGGCGATGTGTGCGGCAAGGCGGAAGCGGCGATCAATTTTTACGCATCGGTGTTCCGCAATGCAAAAGTCGGCGATATCCTTCGCTACGGCAAAGGTGAAGAGCCTGATATGGAAGGAACAGTCAAGCACGCCGATCTTACACTTGAAAGCCAGGGTTTTGCGGCAATGGACAGCGCTCGTGAACATGACTTTGCCTTCAATGAAGCTATTTCATTGATGGTGCACTGCGATGACCAGGAAGAAATAGACTACTATTGGAAAAAACTCTCCGCAGATCCAAAAGCAGAGCAATGCGGTTGGCTGAAAGACAAGTTTGGCCTTTCATGGCAGATAGTACCAAATGTCATGGACGAGATGCTCAATGACAAGGACGAGCAGAAAATTGCGCGAGTAACCGAAGCGTTTCTCAAAATGAAGAAGTTTGATATTGAGAAATTAAAAGAGGCATATGAGGGTGGTAAATAATACGGCAGTAAAATCAAAAATAATTGAATAACGAGTTATAAGGGAAAAAATTTTTGACCAAAATAAATGGCTTGTTCAAGCCATTTATTTATTGGCATATCGATGACAGAGCTACAAGGTGTGGACAGCGTCCAAATTCGAGCAACGCTTTACATCCACCCGGTGAATCCCGGGTGATCGCCAGTCTGGAAAGTCTTTCCTTCTGTCTTCCTAAGAAGGTTTGCCGTTAACGCAGAAATATCCGCCAGTCAGTTCGTGCTCTTTAAGCACCTCGCAATCGCCACAGTTGCATCCTTTCTGTTCGATCGCGAGTTTCGATTTACCGACGGCGCAGAACAGCCCCGGCATCTGTGCGTGTTCCATTTCCTTCCATTTACCTGGAAAGCTGGGACACTTGCCACAGATGCAGTTGCGTACGTTGTGCAGGCTTACATGGACGTCTTTCATGTAACAATCTCCTTTTTAATTAGGTCTAATTGCCAGGTATGAATGACTTTACCCCTTGCTCGTATGTGACAAACAAGTTGCATGGATGTTTAGGGGGTCCGTCGCCCGGCCATATATGAAAATGTAGACAAACGAAAGGAGGGGCAGTATTGAAAGTTCCCGATACACAGGAAAATCTGATGAAATGCATCTGCGGGGGTTGTCCGACCCACAACGCGTGCATGAAGGAAAAAATGCAGGGCATGTTCTGCGCACGCGAAAAATCCGATTGCGAGTTCACCAGGCAGGGTTGTATATGCGGTGAATGCCCGCTCAAAAGCGAGTACATGTTATCCGGCATGTATTACTGTGAGAGCGGCGCCGAAGCGTAATAATCAAAGCAGGCTGGAATCTGAAACGGGGTTCAAATCGGTGCACTGCCGGTTTTGGGCCCCGATTTTCTCGGGTTTTGTATAAAACGGCAACGATGAATATGACGGCGCTTCCGGAATAACTCCACGAGGGTCCACTTCAGGAACCGCTTATGCCAGCCTGCCCCTGAAATACTTCAGTAGTTCGAACCAGAAGATGCTTGCAAAACCAGCCACGATACAGACCAGCAGATCGACCAGGCTCAGCCGTTCGAAGAGGAAAAGCTCCTTCAGGAAGGGCATGTAGAGCACGAGGCCCAGTACGATGGAGACGCTTGCCAGCAACCACCAGAGGGCGCGGTTGCGAGAACGCAGCGTGGCGATGAGTGTACGCGACCAGGACCGGTTGGTCAGTATTAGCCCCACATTTGCGCAGATGAGCGTCACAAACACGTTGGCGCGGATCGTGCCCTCGTTCCAGTCCTTGTATTTAGAGAAGCTGTAGATCGCCATGACGATCGCCAGCACGCTCAGGCCCTGCAGTATGCTCAGCGCCAGGGTGCGGCGTGAGAACATCGCTTCATGAGGGTCGCGGGGAGGTCTGTCCATCACGTCCGCTTCTTCCGGCTCGGCCTCGAAGACCACCGAGCAGGCCGGATCTATGATCAGTTCGAGGAATACGATATGGACGGGCATCAGCACCAGCGGCCAGTCGAGCAGTACCGGGATAAACGAAAGGCCGACTATGGGTACGTGCACGGCGAAGATGTAGGCCATGGCCTTGCGGATGTTGTCGTAAATGCGCCGGCCGAGCCGTACGGCCCGCACGATGGAAGAGAAGTCGTCATCGAGCAGCACCAGCGCCGAGGCTTCACGGGCGACGTCGGTGCCGCGGCCGCCCATCGCGATGCCGATATCGGCTGCTTTCAGTGCCGGCGAGTCATTAACGCCGTCTCCGGTCATGGCCACTACTTCACCATTATCCTGAAGGGCGCGCACCAGGCGAAGCTTCTGTTCAGGCACGACACGCGCGAAGATGTCTACTCCGCCGATGCGCTTGGCAAGGTCGGAGTCGTCCATCCGGTCAAGTTCCGGCCCGGTGATCGCCGCATCGGCACGGTTTAGTCCGATCTGCCGGGCGATATTCATGGCGGTGCCGGGGTAGTCACCAGTGATCATGATCACCCGCACTCCGGCCGAATAGCATTCCTTGATGGCTTTTGGCACCATGGGGCGCAACGGGTCGGACAGACCCAGCAGTCCGATGAACTCGAACTCGAAATCATGTTGCTCTTCCGGCAGCTCGGCCTGCTTGAGCAGTACCTGGGCTACACCGAGTACCCGCAAGCCTTCCTCGGCCATTCCGGCGATGCTCGTCTCCAACTCAAAAAACTGCTGTTTATCAAAATGACAGAGGTCGGCGATAGCCTCGGGAGCTCCCTTTGCAGCGATCACGAACTCCTCCCTGATCGATGACTGCCAGACATGGGACAGCGCAAGCAGGGACTCTGACAGCGGATAGGTGTGCACAAGATTCCAGTTGTCATGCAGGTGTTCCGTACGGGCAAGCTCATGCTCTCCCAGAGAACGGATAGCTTTTTCCATGGGGTCGAAAGGGTCCTTCTGGCTGGCAAGGATGCCGTACTCGATAAGCTCGTGGAACTGGTCGGGAATCTGAAGTCCGGCTTCGTGTTTTCCCCTGAGGTCAAGAAACTCGCCGTTGGCAAAAAGCCTGGCTACCGACATCTGGTTCATGGTCAGGGTGCCGGTCTTGTCAACGCAGAGAGTAGTCGCGGCGCCCAGGGTCTCGATGGCGGGGGTCCTGCGTGTAAGCACCTGGTTGCGCGAGATCCTCCAGGCGCCCAGGGCCATAAAGACGGTCAGCACGACCGGGAACTCCTCGGGCAGAGTTGCCATGGCCAGCGTGATGCCTGCGAGGAAGCCATTCAGCCACTGGTCGTGCATGAGACCATAGAGCACGGCCACCATCATGCATAGCGAGAGGCCGATGATTGCCAGATTGCGCACCAGGCGGCGGGTCTCTCCCTGCAGGTGGGTCTCTTCAGGCTCAACCGCCTCCAGGGCTTTGCCGATTCGCCCCATCTCCGTGTTGCCGCCTATGGTCAGTACGGTGGCGATTCCACGGCCCTGGGTGATCAGTGTTCCCGAAAAGATAAACGGCAGGTCCTCGCCGCCCGGCCGGCCCATCTCGGTCTCTCCCTTGCCGGTCGACTTCGTGACCGGTATCGACTCACCGGTCAGCAGCGATTCATCGACGGACAGGTTGATGCAGGAAAACAACACGGCGTCGGCGGGCACCCGGTCGCCTTCGTTGATAACCAGCGTGTCACCGCGCACCACTTCGCGACCGGCGATGCGTCTGACCTCGCCGTCGCGGACCACCTGGGCGCGAGGGCTGGAAAGATCGCGCAGCGCCTCGAGCGCGTGCTCGGTCTTGCGCTCCTGGTAGAAGGTGATACCCATGATGACGAAAACGAACATCAGCAGCATCAGGGCTTCTTCCAGGTCACCCAGCAGCAGGTAGAGAGTTCCCGCAGCTATCAGCAGCATGAACATCGGTTCGCGGACGACTTCGAGGGCGATCTTCAGTAAACCGCGGCGGCGTCCCGTTGGCAGCTCGTTGTAACCCTCAAGCTCTATTCGCCGGGCGGCTTCCTCCCGGGACAGGCCGGATATTGCGGTTATGTCCATTTCAAGAATGGCTATCCCCCTGAAT
>JBAZWE010000074.1:0-9522 GCA_041660545.1 Thermoleophilia bacterium | reverse complement strand
TTGAGGAGAAGGCCGGATATTGCGAACATTTCTCTTCATCAATGGCGGTGATGGCAAGGAGTATAGGCATTCCGGCGCGGGTGGTTACCGGTTATAGCGGGGGCGCCTACAATCCCTTCACCGGTCTTTGGGAGATCAAGCAAAGTGATGCTCATGCTTGGGTCGAAGTCTACTTCGGTGGCGCCGGCTGGGCTCCATTCGATCCCACGCCCGGGTTCGACGTACCAAGCCCGGCAAACCAGAATCAAGGTAACTGGATCGCGGGCAGGATAGTGTCCTATCTGGGAAACGCCCTGGGAAGCGGCCCGGTCGGAAACGCTTTATCGTCGGTGGGAAGCGCGGCCGCGGCAGGTATCTCCTTCGCCAATTCACTACCCCTGGTGATGATAGGCGCAGTGACGCTGGCGATAATATCACTGGTTGCCGGGGCAAGGGCTCTTGTTGGGAGACTGACTCTTGGAAGAAGAAGGCGTCGCGCGCTGCTTGAGTCTCTCAGCCCTGAGTATCTCGATGAAACCATTCTTTCTGATTATTTCGGGCTGGCGGAAAAGCTGCAAGAGAAGGGTCTGACGCGCCGCGCGGATGAAACTTTGAGGGATTTCTCCGGACGGGTTTCCTGCTACCTGAACTCAACCGAGTTCAGCCTTCTTTCCGAGATGGTGGAAAAGAAACGATACGGGGAAGCCCCCATGCCGGCACAGGCCAGATCTTATGCGGGGAAACTGGCGGCTTCGGTGCTGGAAAAACTCAAGATCCGGGACCGCGGGACTTCTACAAAGCCCTCTTGAGCAGATCGTCGGCCATGCCGGTCATCCTGGCTGAAACCTCGGAGGTCTTGCTGTTTATAGCCAGCATCGAGCCGTCATCGAAGTACATCTCGACCCTTGGCTGGCGCCTGATACGGCGCAAAAGGTAGGTCAATCCCAGCGCGGATGCCACTGAGAGCAGAAATCCAAAAAAGAATCTTCCCTTGGCCATAGTCGTCTCCTACTTGGAGCCCTCGGCGCCCATTTCACTTTCCAGGGCGGTTTTCAGGGCGGTGTTGGCGTCATAAAGGACCAGGCCGACGGTGGGATCATTGCCTGTAGTGGCTGCAAGCCAGGTGTCATCAGCGCCGGTGACTATGAAAACACATCCCGATTTCGCCTCGACAAAAAGCTGGCTGAGCGCGGCCCTGTCCATCTCGTCTGCCGCTTCACGGGCGGCCTCGAGAATATCGCGAGCCATACTTACCATCTGAGTCTCCGACTCGGTGTTGGCTAAGGTGCTGGCCAGCACTTCGTTTGCACCCCGCACCAGTACCGCATGGCGGACGCTCGAAGACATCTCCAAAAGTTCCTGCAGCGCTTCCTTGGCTGTCGGCAACGTTCTCTCCTTAAAATACTGCTGGCAAGTAAGATGGGAAGCTATCATAACGGAGGGCTCGAGACAAGGCGCCGCGATTTTTTTCAGGCGTCAGGGTGAACGGCGGATGCCAGGCTGACGCTGCGCTCGCCCAGCAATCCTTCCATGCGGGAGAGAAATTCCTCCGCGGGACTGACGTGATATTGCCGGGCCAGCTTCAGTTTACGCACGCCATCGGCGGTGGTCATGTTCAGGATCACGGGTACGGCTCCCGGATAACTGCAACAAAGGCTCTTCATACCGTCGAGCAGATCCGGAGTAAAACCGTCGTGGTTTACATCGAGGACTAGTTGTACATCGTCGTCGCCGTCCGGTTCCCCTCCGCCCTCACGGCGTACAAACTCGCTGATCTCGCTGGCGATTATCTTTACCTCGCGGTTCCCCTCCTCGTCGACCCCCTTGTGGTCGGCGCGGCCTCTGACGACGATCACCTCGTCTTCAACCAGCAGATCCTTGCAGTTGTTGTAGAGGTCGCTGAAGACGACAACTTCGGCGCTGCTTTCCAGATCTTCCAGATTGACAAAGGCCATGGGATCGCCTTTCTTGGTGGTCAGCCGCTTGATCTTGCCGATCATGCCGATCACCGTGATCGTGCTCTTGTCCCTGACATTCTGAAGACCGGTGATAGTCTTTGCGCCATAACGGGCGATTTCTCCCTCCATGCCGATAAGCGGATGTCCCGAAATAAAGATACCCAGCGTCTCCTTCTCCAGCCTCGACAAATCCTGCGAGCTGTATTCATGGGTGGGGATATCAGGATCTGTGACTTCATGATTACTGCTATCCTCAACACCCAGATCAAAGATCGACCCCTGTCCCATGAGACTGTCCTGCTGAGCCTGGGAACCCATGGCCAGCGCCTGCGCCATCACCTCGAGCATGCCCTTGCGGCTCGCGCCCGTGGAATCCAGGGCGCCGCACTTGATCAGACTCTCAAGAGCGTTCTTCTTCAGCTGCTGGGAATCGACCCGGCGGCAGAAGTCGAAGGCGGAAACGAACGGTCCATCCTGGACGCGCGCCTCGATTATCGATTCGATCACCTTTGCGCCAACGTTCTTTACTGCCGTGAGGCCGAACCTGATACGTGTCTCAACCACCCTGAAATCGCTGCCGCTCTCATTCACGTCAGGCGGCAGCACTTCGATGCCCATGCGTGAACAGACATCCACATAAAACGGCACCTTGTCCTTGGTGGACATGACACTGGAGATTGTCGCGGCCATGTACTCCACCGGATAGTTCGCCTTCAGCCAGGCGGTCTGATATGCCACCATCGCGTAGGCTGCGGCGTGAGACTTGTTGAAAGAATAACCGGCTGCGGCCTCCATCAGCTTCCATAATTTTTCGATAGCAGCCGGGGCGACTTTGTTTTCCTTGCAACCTTCCACAAACTTGCTCTTTAAGGTCGCCAGGAGGGCCTTGTTTTTCTTGCCGATCGACTTGCGAAGATCGTCCGCTTCGGCGGGGGTAAGTCCCCCGACCTTTTTGGCGATCTCCATCAACTGCTCCTGGTAGATCGCCACGCCATTCGTGGCTTCGAGTATCTCCTTGAGTCTCGGGTCCAGATATTCGACCCCTTCAGGGTCGCGCTTGTTCCTGGCGTAGACGGGTATGTACTCCATCGGTCCGGGACGATAAAGCGCCACCATGGCAATAATATCTTCGAAGCACGTCGGTCCGACGTCGCGCAGGGATTCCTTCATGCCTGAACTTTCCAGCTGAAAAACACCGTCACTCTGCCCCTGTCGCAACATTTCGTATGTCTTCTCGTCATCGAGAGGCAGGTTGGAAAGGTTTATCTCGATGCCGCGGCTGTCCTTGATAAGCCTGACGGCGGCCTTGAGGATATCCAGGTTCCTCAGGCCCAGGAAATCCATCTTCAGCAGCCCGAGCTTCTCGACATAGTTCATCGTAAACTGTGTGACCACCTCCGCGTCGACGCCCTTTTGCTGCAACGGGATGTACTCGGTCAGCGGCCTGTCTGAGATAACCACACCAGCCGCATGGATTGAATCCTGTCGGATCAAACCTTCGAGAGGACGCGCGATATCGATCACTTCTTTCGTCTGCGGATCGCTGTCATATGCCGCCTTGAGTTCCTGACCCGGCTTAAGGCAGGCTTCCAGAGTAATGCCCGGACCTTCGGGAATCAGTTTGGCGATCTTGTCCACCACGCCATAGGGCACGCCCATCACCCGGCCGGCGTCCCTGGTCGCGGCGCGCGCGGCCATGGTGCCGAAAGTTATGATCTGCGCCACATTCTCGCGGCCGTAGCGCTCGGTTACATAAGCAAGCACCTTCTCACGATCGACAGGTGAAAAATCAATATCGATATCGGGCATGCTCTTGCGGCCCGGATTTAGAAATCGTTCAAAAAGCAGGTCATACTTGAGCGGATCTATATCGGTGATACCAAGGCAGTATGAAACCAGGCTGCCGGCAGCCGAGCCACGGCCGGGACCGACGGCTATATCGTTGTCCCGCGCATACTTGACAAAATCCCAGACAATGAGGAAGTAGGAGGCAAAACCCATTTCCCTGATGGTCGCGAGCTCGAATTCGAGCCGTTCCCGGGTTTCCGCCGCCAGGCCGTCAGAATAGCGCCGCCCCAGTCCTTCCTCGCAGAGATGACATAGATAATCGTAGCCGTCGCTGCCATCGGGAGTCTCGAAACTCGGAATCAGAAGATTGCCGAAATCAAGATTCACGTTACAACGACCGGCTATCTCGACGGTGCTGCTCAGTGCCTCCGGCACATCGGAAAATGCCTGGGCCATCTCTTCGGCGCTCTTTAAATAAAACTGGTCGCCCTGGAACTTGAGCCGGTTGGCATCCAGCAGGGTGCTGCCTGTCTGGATGCACAGCAAAGCGTCGTGTGAAGAGGCGTCCTCGTGTTTTAAGTAGTGAACATCATTGGTCGCTACCAGGGGACGGCCGACTTCTGACGCCAGTTCCTTAATGAGCGGGTTTACCTTGTCCTGCTCGGAAAGGCCCTGGTACTGGATTTCGATATAGACGTTGTCTTGCCCAAAAATTTCCTGCAAAATGCGTACTTCTTCGACCGCTCCCTGTTTGTCGCCCGTGAAAAGCAGATGCGACAGACGGCCGTTCAGGCAGCCGGTAAGAGCGATAATTCCGTCCGAATGTTCGCGCAGGACGTTCATGTCGATGCGCGGCTTGTAGTAGTAACCTTCGAGGAAACCGCGGGATGATATCTTTACCAGATTCTGGTAACCGGTATTGTTCTCCGCCAGCAGGGTGAGGTGAAAGCGGTCTTCACGCGCCTTCGATTTATCGTTACGGTCTTCGACGACATATGCCTCGAAACCGATGATTGGTTTTATGCCAAGCTTCGTGGCTTCCTGATAGAGCTCGATGGCGCCGGAGATCACACCGTGGTCGGTGACCGCGACTGCGTTCATGCCGAGTTCCCGGCATCTCCCCAGCAGGGATGGCAGCGGTTCTTCATTCTTGCTCTTCGGTTCGGGTGAGGAAATACGGACAGCGCCATCCAGAACAGAATATTCACTATGGACATGAAGGTGGACGAAGCCACCCGGCGGCGGGGTTGCCGCCGAGTCGCCAATAGTATTGGCGTTTGACTTGCTCAAGAGTTCTCCCATACCCACACGACGGGAAGATTCTACTCCCCCCGCCGTGCCTGTTCAACTTACACGGCCCGATATTCCCAGATAGTGTCGCCCTGCCGGGCGACGGGTTTAAAAAGGGGCGCTGTCGCCGGCGCCCCGGTGCCCTGCTTTTTAAGTTTTGGACGCCATCGGTCTTGTTGTCGTCAGCATCAGCGCGGCCAGAATCAATGTGGCCACGGCGAGTCCCGTGCAGCCTACGTTCATGGCATCATGCTCCGCCCACTTTGCAAGCCCTGCGTGCACCATGCCGATAAACAGGATCGGAATGCCGAAGACCTCTTTTGTCGCCAGCCAGTAAACCGCCAGAAGTATGCCCACGACGGCCAATACATAGCAGATTTTCTGCATGGTCATGTGAGCGTCCATATTCTTGGCGTAAAACAGGCACACGAAACTGGCGCCTCCATATACTGAAGCCAGTGCTCCATTGATCAGTCCTCCGGAAAATTGCATAACTTTCTCCCTTTCAGATTTAAGTCGCGGGAAATGGCTGAATCATCCCGCGTCATATCATGAGAAGGTTCGACAATATGCGTGGATAATCCTGTAGGAGTCTCGGGGGAGGGAAGCTGCCGGACATATATACGCCCGCTCTTTTAGACGGCGCTTACTACCTCAAGAAACCCGGCGCCATAGCGCTCAGCCCGGGCGGGCCCGATGCCGTGCGCCACTTCGAGCTCCGCCAGCGTGCGCGGCCGCAGCCTGGCAATATCGCGCAGGGTCCGGTCGCTGGCGATCACATATGGAGGAACCGCCTCGGCACGGGCAAGCTCCAGGCGATGAAGACGCAGTGCATCAAACACCAGGCGCGCCTCTTCGCCGAGCTTTAGGTCGTCGGCCGCGGCGGCGGCCCGGCGCGCTTCTCCGGCGGCTGTTTTTCCCGGCCGGCCCTTTGCGCCTGCCTTCGATGCACTCAGATCCATGCCGGAGTCCCTGTCTGGAGGAAGCAGCATCCTTACCGGCCTTTCACCGCGCATGACGGCGCGGCCCTCTTCCGTCAGCACTACAAGCGGCCGGTTGCCGCCGGTAAAATCGACGAGGCCGGCCGTAACGCAGCGGCGCAGGAGTTTGAGAAGCCATTCCTGTGAACGCTCCCCAAGCGCACCGAATGTCGGGCTCTGATCAAGGCCCGACCACGACAGACGCTCGTCACTGGAATCTCCACGCAAAAGACCGGCGGCAGCCTGGATGCCGAAGCGGCCACTTATGCGGGCCACGGCCGAGAGTGTTTTTCGAACAGTAATATTCAAAGTCTCAGGATCCTGCTCGCCGCCACCGGCCATCTCAAGGCATACATCGCAGCGCCCGCAACCGGACAGTGTCTCCTCCTCATCCCCGAAATAGCGCAGGATGGCGTCATGACGGCAACTGCCGCCTTCCGCCCAGCGCATCAACTCAAGGAACAGGTTCCACTTGTGCTGGACCACTTCAGGTTCGGGAGGCCCCTCGGCGCCGGAGCCCCTCTCGATCAGACGACGCCGCAGCGGCATGTCGCCGGAACCGATGAGCATGAGGCAGGAGGAATCCTCACCGTCCCGTCCCGCACGGCCCACTTCCTGGTAGTAAGCCTCTATCGAGCCCGGAGGCGCCAGATGGATGACAGCGCGCACATCCGGCCGGTCTATACCCATGCCAAATGCGTTGGTGGCCACGACAATCTGGCAGGAGCCATTGGAGAAGTCCCGCTGCACACGCTCGCGTACTGCTCCAGAGAGGCCCGCGTGATAAGCCCGCGCGTTCCAGTTTCCTGTTCTTGTCAGACGTTCGGCTTCTTCTTCTGTTGAGCGGCGTGTGGGTGCGTATATGATTGCGGTGCCGTTGCGTTCGGGGCCGAGCGCCCCGTCCAGCAACGCGTCGACATACCGGTCGCGTTCCCTTCTGCTTTTGACTTCACGAGCGCTCAGAGCCAGATTCGGGCGCGCAAAGCCGCTTACGATCTGCTGTGTGCCCGCGCCCAGTCCCAGCCTCGCGATTATTTCATCCCGCACGACAGGTGTGGCGGTAGCCGTGCAGGCGAGTACCCGTGCGTCGGGCATCCTCTTCAGCAGATCGCCGATCTGCATGTATTCCGGACGGAAATCGTGCCCCCATTCGCTGATGCAGTGGGCTTCGTCCACGGCTATGAGGGGACAGTCCAGGCTCTCGATCAGACGTCTGAAACCCGGCAGCGACAGGCGTTCCGGCGCCGCATAGACCATGCGGTACTCGCCCTGCGCCATTCGCTGCAGGCGGTCGCGCTGCTCTTCGGGTTTGAGAGTCGATGCGATATAGGTAGCCGGAATGCCGCGCGCGCTCAGCGCCGAAACCTGGTCGTTCATCAGGGAGATCAGGGGGGATATGACCAGCGTCGTACCGGATAGCATGACAGCGGGCAGCTGGTAGATTAGGCTTTTACCTCCACCGGTAGGGGCTACCAGCAAAAGGCTCCCGCAAGAAAACAGCGCATCCAGCGCCTCGCGCTGGCCGGCCCGGAATGAATCAAAACCGAGAAGTTCGAGCGCCGGCTGGTAATCGGGCCTTACGCCGGTCGCGTTAACCTCGGCCTGCAATATTTCACTCTGTTTCAACATCTCCGCTTTCGAACAGGATCAGAATCGTTGAAACTATATCACAGGCATCGGACGCGACTTGCCGCGATTCGCTCCCTGGGTAGCTTATGCCGGTCAGACTCCGGGCAGCACGACATCATTGACAAGTTCGCCGATTCCATCGATCCTGACCGTGACTTTATCGCCTGCGTTGATCGGTCCCACCCCCGGAGGCGTACCGGTAAGGATGACATCTCCGCGCTCCAGCGTCATTACACCGGAAATGAACGCCACCAGCTGAAGCGGTGAAAAGATCATGTCCGAGAGAGGCGCACTCTGAAGGATCTCACCATTGAGCAACAGCTCCACCAGAGAATCAGGCTGCGGCGCCACACTTTCGACCCAGGGACCCAGAGGACAGAACGTGTCAAAACTCTTCGATCTGGTCCATTGTCCATCCCGTTTCTGAAGGTCACGGGCGGTCACATCATTGGCGCAGGTATATCCGAGCACATATGCGGCGGCCACGTCCACACCCACGCTCCGCGCTGTCTTACCGATAACTACCGCAAGCTCGGCCTCATAGTCAACCTGTCTGGAAGAAGGAGGCAGGACGATCGCCTCGCCGGCCGCGATGACCGCCGAGGGGGGTTTGATGAAAAGTACAGGCTCATCCGGCACGGCCATGCCAAGCTCCGCGGCATGTGACCGGTAGTTGAGCCCGACAGCGATGACTTTGCCAGGCGTCTGTAGCTTCAGATGTGCCATATTCGTGGTCGGTCTGCGTGAAACACGCGCTAACGGCGGCGCCGGCGCCTGATAAGGCCGTATTCGATGCTGTCCACCAGGGCTTCCCAGCTTGCCTCGATGATGTTCTCCGACACGCCGACGGTCCCCCACGAATCATGCCCGTTGCTGGAATCGAGCAGCACGCGTGTAACGGCGCCTGTCCCCTTATGTTCATCGAGAATACGGACCTTGTAGTTGACCAGATGTATGTGCGAAAGCTCTTCGGCAAGCTTGGGATATTTTACGGGCAGCAGCTTCCGCAGGGCGTTATCGAGCGCGTTTACCGGGCCGTTGCCCTCGGCGAAAGCAATCGGCAGCTCGCCGCCGGCATCGCTCTTCAAAACAATCTTGGCTTCGCTGATAACAGCGCTCTTGCGCTTCTGGACGATCACCCTGAAGTTATCCAGTTCGACGGTCGGCGTATGCAGGCCCAGTTCGCGGCGCAGGAAAAGCTCGAGCGACGCATCCGCCACCTCGTAGTGATAACCGGCGTGCTCCTTGTCCTTCAGCCTCTTGAGCAGCCGGTTGAGCGTGTCCTTGTCCCCGTTGAGATCCAGACCCATCTCGGTGCATTTTTTTAGCACCGTAGCCCGGCCGGAGAGTTCGCTGATAAGGATGCGTTGCCTGTTGCCCACGAGCGCCGGATCCACATGCTCGAAAGTCCTCGCGTCCTTGAGTGCGGCGCTCACATGCAGGCCGCCCTTATGCGCGAACGCGTTTTCTCCCACGTAGGGCTGATGTGTCTCGGGACTGACATTGACCACTTCGGCAACATAATGGGATGTCTCGGCAAGTTCCGCCAGACGCCGGTCGCTTACGCAATCGAGCCCCATCTTCAACTTCAGCGCCGGTATGATTGAAACCAGGTTGGCGTTTCCGCAGCGTTCACCGTAACCGTTGATGGTCCCCTGGACCTGGACGGCGCCCGCCTCAACCGCCATCAACGATACCGCCACGGCACAATCAGCATCATTGTGTGCATGAATGCCTACCGGCACCCCAACCTCTGAGACCACCCGCTCGACAATCGCAGCCGCCTGCGATGGCAGTGTGGCGCCATTGGTATCGCATAACACCACACGGCTCGCCCCCGCTTCCCGGGCGACCTTCAAAGTGTGCAACGCGTACTCCTGGTCATCCAGGAATCCGTC
>JBAZWE010000073.1:0-9555 GCA_041660545.1 Thermoleophilia bacterium | reverse complement strand
TAAAATAATACTCGTCTAACATTCTGTGTTCTATTAATTACATGGATCAAGTTGGAGGAGCATAATGACCGGCAACGATATTTTGACACCGGCAGTCGAGGAGTATCTTGAAGCAATATACAAGATGGCGCTCGAAGGCCAGGTGATAGCGGCCCGCCTGGCGGAACGGATGAGCGTCTCACCGCCGACGGTGGCCGACATGCTCAGGCGTCTATCGGACAACGGATATGTGAAGACCAGCAGGCGTGACGGCGTGAAGCTGACGAAAAAGGGGCTGGATACGGCCGAGACACTGGTTCGCCGTCACCGGCTCTGGGAGAGGTTCCTTACCGATGTCCTCGGCCTTGAATGGGACGCGGTCCACGAAGAGGCCTGCCGCCTGGAGCACGCCATGAGCCCGCAGGTGGAGGAAAAACTATCCGAGATCCTCGGCCATCCGGAAACCTGCCCGCACGGTCACCCGATTCCCGGGACACGCGGCGCCCATAAGCGTGAGCGGGAGGCCAAGCCCCTCTCCGAGCTCTGCGCCGGTGACGAGGCGATAATCGAGCGCGTCTCGGAAGAGGAGCCCAAGCTGCTTCAGTACCTGGGCACGCTCGGGCTGCTTCCGGACGCCAAGATCGCCATCAAGGAGATCGCCCCGTTCAAGGGCCCCATGCTCGTCCAGGTCTGCGGCGCCCAGTATGCGCTTGGCCAGGAAGTCGCGTCAAAGATCATGGTCAAGTCAAAAAAATAATAGAGTGCCCGCTTCAAGCCCGAACTTCAAGTCCGAACCGGAGCTTTAGTCAATGCAATTATCCTGTCACAGCGCCCTGAACAAACTGCACAGCGATACGGATTATACGATCGTCCTTGCGGGTAACCCCAACGTCGGCAAGTCCAGTATCTTCAACAGCCTGACCGGCATGGGCGTCGAGACCGCCAATTATCCGGGAAAAACCGTCGAGCTCAACATGGCGGTCACTTCCCTGGATGACCTGAAAATCGGCATCATCGATCTGCCCGGCACGTATGCCCTGGGAACTGTTTCCGAGGACCAGTGGGTGGCACGGCAGGGTGTACTGGATGGCAACCCCGATGCCGTCGTCATGGTGGTGGATGCCACGAACATGGCGCGAAACCTTTATATCGTCTTACAGTTTCTCGAACTGGGTTACCCATTGGTCATTGCGCTCAACGTCGTGGACATAGCCCGTCGCGAAGGCCGCCGCGTAAACATCGAAAGGTTTTCAGAGCTTATGGGTGTGCCCGTCATTCCGACCATCGCCAACAGGGGAGAAGGCCTGGACGAGCTGATAATGGCGGCCACCGAAGTCGCGCGCATGCAGCTTACACCCAAGCCGCTGGGAATTTCTTACGGGCTTGATGTGGAGAGCAATATCGCGAAACTGACCGAGGCGATCGCAGCCGGCCATCTTGATGACCCCTACGGATTGCCCCACCGGGCGCTGGCGCTGCTACTGCTGGAAAAAGACCCGGAATTCATCGAGCTGACATCGGTAATGCCGGGCTGGGAGCCCGTGCTAAAGCTGGCTTCACAGCTACGGGGACTGATTGAAGAGGAACACGGCCAGTCGGCGCATACGCGGATCGCCGGCGAACGGCACGCGCTGGCGGGGCTCATCGTCGACGAGGTAGAGACACGCGAGGAGGCCGAAAAGCCGGGTTGGGGCGAGCGGATGTGGCGCTTTACCACCAGTCCCGTAACCGGAGTGCCCATCCTCTTCCTGGTGCTGACTTTTACTTTCCTCTTATTGTACTTCGTGGGCAGTACCCTGGCCGACGTCATGAGCAGTTTCTGGGGCAAATTTGTAGCGCCGCCGGCTACGGAGGCGATTGTCGGGCTGCTGGGAGACAATGTCATCAGCCAATCGCTCATCTGGGCGGTCTCGGGAATCGAAGCGGCGCTTACCGTCGGTATTCCCTATGTCCTCGTCTTCTATATCCTGCTTGCGTTCCTGGAAGATATGGGGTATCTGAACTCGGTTGCGTTCCTCACCGATTCAGTCATGCACAAATTCGGCATACACGGACGCGCGGCCATCCCTATCGTCGCCGGCGCCGGCTGCAACGTGCCCGCCATCATGGGTACGCGCACGCTGACGACCATGAGGGAGAAGGTCATCGCCAGTACGCTCATCGTCATGGTGCCATGCAGCGCCCGTAACGCCATCATCTTCGGTGCGGTCGCATTTTATTCCGGCTGGATGTATGCATTGTTGCTCTACGTGATCATTGGGGTGCTCTGGGTCCTGATCGGACTCGCGCTCAACAGGATCATACCGGGTCAGGCCACCGGTCTGGTCATGGAGATGTTCCCTTTCCGCCGTCCGCACCTGGCGACAATCGTCAAGAAGACCTGGTATCGCTTCAAGGACTTCCTCTTCCTGGCCGTTCCGATCCTCCTCGCCGGCAGCGTCATTCTCGGGTCGATGCTGCAGACGGGAATTCTCTACCGGATCGCGGACGTGTTCTCACCCGTCGTGGTAGGATGGATGGGGCTGCCGGCGGTCGCCGGGATCACGCTCATCATGGGGATACTCCGCAAGGAGCTGGCACTGCAGCTGCTGATAACCATAGCCATCGCCTCCGGAGTGGCCGCCGACGCTCATGGCGACCTCAACCAGGTGATGACCAACTCGCAGCTGTTTATCTTCGCGCTGGTGTGCGCCATCTATATCCCGTGTGCGGCGACCATCGCGGCCCTCGCCCGCGAGCTCGGCTGGCGCCTCTCGATTTACATCATGACGTTCACGGTCGCCCTTGCGGTGCTGATGGGCGGACTCGTAAACCACGCCATCCTTGCCTTTAGCTGAAAAAGGTTTTCACGGTATTTTAAGACCGGGATATTCCCACCGGCTGCTACCTCCATCGACGCCTGGATCTGCTTAAGTATTTTGGCATGTTGCCCGATACACGGTCACCACAAGAGGCTAAACTCTATGAACGTGGGGGAGGTGACACAAATGGCTATGGAAGCCAGGTTTAAGACCCAGCCTGTAAAGGCGAGGATCCTCACCGACGAGTACGAGATCGAGGGCAACGTACACATCAAGCCGGGCCACTACAACGGGCGGGTTTCGGATATCCTGAATGCGCCGGAGGCCGAATTCATCCCGGTTACGCAGGCAACCTGTACCAGCCGCCTATCAGAGGATTCCACACCGATAGAGACAGACTGCACCATCGTGCAGGTGAAAACCATCAAGATGGTCTTCCCTTACGATGATGAATGACGTCGGATGACTTAACACCGCTTTGTCCATTATGTACAAAAAGATGTTTGTTTTATTGTACAATTGGATAAGAACTTTGACTGTACGAATGCATATCATATAGACAGTGCGTTTGTACCAAAGTCAAAAGATCAGGGGAGGACAAAGCGGTGGAGCTGTGTGTATCGGACATCCTAAAGCTGCCAATCCTGGCTGACGCCAAGGTTCTGGCTGGCGAGAAGGGGCTGGACCGGGAAGTTTCACAGGTCACTGTAGGCGAGGTGCCGGATATCGGCGACTGGCTTACGGGCAACGAGCTGGTCCTTTCGACTTTTTTCGGCGTCGAGACGACCACCGAGGCCCAGGTTGAATTTACCCGCAAGATCATCAAGGCCAATGCCGCGGGGCTGCTCGTCAAGCCGGGCCGTTTCATCTCGGAAGTGGATCCGCAGATCATCTCACTCGGCAAGCGCCACAATTTTCCCATCGTCGAAGTGCCGTCCGAAGTACGCTGGACACACATCATCGCCGAGATATCAGAGCGTATCGTCGGCGAACACGTTTCCCTTCTTCGCCGTTCCCACGACATCCACCAGAGCCTGCTTGACGTCGTCATCGACGGCGGCAGCTGGCAGTCGATCGCAGACACCACTTCCCAACTTTTAGGTAAACCCGTCGTGCTCGAGGATTCATTCCTCGAACTGCTCGCCCAGTCGGTCCCGGAAAACACGGACGCGGACCTGATAAAAAAATATGAGGTGTTGCGCAAGTCCGAGAAAGACGCCGGCCGGCCGGAAGCGCCACCACGGGGAGAGCGCTACCAGCGCACACCGCTCAACGGCGATAAGGAATTCCCCGCCAAGGCTACCGTGCCGATCATGGTAAGCCGCGACGTGCTCGGCTATGTATCCAGTTTTGAATCTGACGCGGCGCTAAACGATCTCGACCTGGTTGCTTTAGAGAGCGCCGCCACGGTGGCGGCTGTCGAGATGGGCCGCGAGCTGGTGCGCATGGAGGCGGAAACCCGCCTGCGGGGCGACTTTGTCGACGACCTGGTATCAGGCGAGTTTGACGCGGGGTCGACTATGCTGCAGCGGGCGAGCTACCTGGGCGGCGATTTGAGCCGGGGCTGCCTGGTACTGATCGCCGACATCGACAGCTTTGGCGAGTTCGTCATAGGCCGGGACTTGAAGGAACAGGAAGTGCAGCAGATCAAGAACCGTTTCTTCAGCGGTGTCAAGCAGGTAGTGCGCGCCCATCACGAGAACGCTCTGCTCACACCCAAGAGCGATAACGTCATCGCCTTCCTGCCGCCGCTGACCAGCGGCAGCGAGAAGCTGCTGGCAGTCGCGCGCGCCACGGCAACAAAGATCAGGCAGACTTGCAAAGAGATTCTGCCGGAACTCTCGGTCTCCATCGGTCTGGGAAGGTTTCATGAGGACCCGGCCCAGACGCGGCGCGCCTATCGCGAGGCGCAGTCCGCCCTGCAGGTAAGCCAGCGCCTGGGGGAAAAGGGCTCCATTGCGACCTTCGACGACATGGGTGTCTACAAGCTTTTACTGGGAGCGCTGGAAGAGGATCCGGAAGAGGTGCGCAACTTTTACGAGGAGACGATCGCCCGCGTCGAGCTTTACGACAAGGAGCACAAGACTGACCTGGTCGGCACCCTGGAGTCATATCTGGCCAACAACCGCAGCGTGGCCGCCACGGCCGAAGCGCTGTTTACCCACCGCCACACGATTCGTTACCGGCTGGGACGCATCAACGACCTCACCGGGCTCGACGTCCACCGCAGCGAGGACCAGGAGAAACTGGGCTTCGGCCTCAAGGTCATGCGGCTGCTGCGCAAGTAAGTAAAATCCATCACCGGGTTTTAGCCCGCCCCCCGAATCAAATCCTGATTCAGTCGGATAGATCCTCATAACAACCGCTTTTACTCGTTTCCCTGTCTTGGTGCAAGCCGAAAAAAATTCTATGAAGTTATGGGTAATTTTAATGATATCCCAAAATGAATCCCAGTAATTAATTGATGTAAATCATATTATTGCAGGCACTTTGCCACGTTTATATACAGGATGAAAGGTTATAAGAATACTTATAAGCAATCATGGTAATTATCTAAGGGAGGTTTCTATGAAGCAGCAGGGCCGGCAATGAGTGAACGGGTCTAGTAATTATGATTCAGTAATTACCAGCATGGAGGATGAAGGAAATGATATTCAAAAAGAAGGGACTAATTGTCATTGTGCTGGCGCTTTCTCTGGTGCTCGGCATCAGCCTGTTGGCGGCGGTCTCCATGGCTGCGCCACCGGCAGCGGCACCAGCCGGGCCTTCACTGCCTGGCACGATGATCCCGAAGTTCGTCAACCAGCTGTTGATACCGCCGGCTTACCAGCCGACAGTGGTGACTGACCCCGTCACAGGTGCTGTGATCCGGCATGATTACAATATTGATGTAAGCCAGTTCCAGCAGCAAGTACTACCGGCGCCATTGCCGCAGACTACGGTCTGGGGATATGGCGGCATGGTGTCTACTCCCAGTGGTGCCGTATACCTGCACAATTCTCCCGCGGCCACTTTCGAGGAGACACGGGGGATCCCGACACGGGTGACCTGGCAGAACAACCTGACCGGACCACACCTGCTGCCGGTGGACCCGACGCTTCACTGGGCTGATCCCAACAACATGGGCGCGCAGACGGCGCCGTTCCCGGCTTATCCTCCGGGATTCCCGTCAGCGCAGAGCGTGGTACCGATCGTGACCCACCTTCACGGTGGCGAGGACAGGTCAGACTCTGACGGAAATCCCGAGGCATGGTATACGAACTCGGGCATAACCGGCCCGGCATACTCGGGCAACGTCTTCGACTATCCGAACCAGCAGCAGCCGACTACGCTGTGGTATCACGACCACACACTCGGCATGACCCGTCTCAACACGATGGCCGGCCTTGCCGGTTTCTATCTGCTGAGGGATCCGGCCGATACCATCGCGCCGTTGCTTCCCAGCGGGCAGTATGAAGTGCCGCTGGCGATCCAGGACCGCTCGTTCAACCTGGATGGCTCGATCTGGTATCCGACAGTGGGTGTCAACCCGACGATCCATCCGTACTGGATGCCGGAGTTCTTCGGCGATTCCATCATCGTCAACGGCAGGGCATGGCCGAACTTCAACGTCGAGCCCAGGCAGTATCGCTTCCGGGTCCTAAACGGTTCCACGGCGCGGTTCTATAATCTGAGCCTGTCCAACAAGCAGACGTTCACCCAGATCGGTTCCGACGGCGGTTATCTGCCGGCGCCGGTGGTTCTGAACAGCCTGCTGATAGCTCCCGGTGAGCGCGCTGACATACTGGTCGACTTCTCGGCTGTGGCGCCAGGCACCAAGGTAGTTCTGAATAACAACGCGAAGACGCCATATCCCGCAGGCGCTCCGGTCAACGCCAAGACGACCGGCCAGATCATGCAGTTCACGGTGGGCGCTACGCCCGCTGTAGCTCCGGCTGTGTTGCCGGCAACGCTGAACACGATGCCGGTGCTGACACCGGACGTGCCCGCGAGGACAGTGACTCTCAATGAAGTCATGGGTCCGGCGGGACCGGCGGAAGTGCTGCTGAACGGCCAGAAGTGGATGGCTCCAATCACGGAGACGCCGAAGGTCGGCTCTACTGAGGACTGGCAGGTTGTCAACATGACAGCCGATACGCATCCGATGCACTGGCACCTGGTGCAGTTCCAGGTGGTGAGCCGCCAGCCCTTCAACGTGAAGCAGTATACGAAGGACTGGACCGCCCTCAACGGCATGCCGCCGCTGATGGCGCCTACGGTAACGCTGCCGGCGTTGCCATACCTGTCAGGCAAGGCGACATTGCCAGCAGCTAATGAGATGGGGTGGAAGGACACCGTCCGCATGAACCCCGGTGAGGTAACCACGGTCAGGATACGCTACGCGCCTCAGGATGCTGTCGGCTCCGCGTCCGGGTTGAACCAGTTCACGTTTGATCCGACGCAGGGTCCCGGGTATGTCTGGCACTGCCATATCATCGACCATGAGGACAACGAGATGATGAGGCCCATGGTGATAACACCGTAATGGTTTCAGGAGGCCGAGTGGCGGACGACGCACGAGCAGGCTGTAAGATGTCCGCATTCAGGCAGTGAAACTGTAACGGTTATACAGGAATACAACGAAGATAAAGCTGGGCCGCGCCGCAGGCGCGGCCCAGCTTTACTAGCTTTTCGGGGCCATGGATGACACATGGCGGACCCTCCATAAAAGTCCTTTTGTACGGCTATTTATCCTTATGACTAAACAGAAGCAGTTTTTGTTTATACATTAGTATAATTATGAGAAAATCCATTTTATACATGAGTACAAAGACAATCTCCCATGGAATGGAGATTATTTATATGTATAATCATATGGATTTCCGTCGTGCTCCTGTATCCATGCCATGGATCAGGATTTTGTTCGCGCTGAAACCACCTTTAACCACAATATAAAGGCTAAAAACGCATGTGCCGACTTAGCGCCATCACATCAGCTGAATATTTTTCTCCCATGGAGAACGTCATGGCCTTAAACACCATGAAGGAAGGCCACGACGGTTCCGGTCTGGGGCTGGTCCTGCGTGATCTGGGCGGAGATTTTGAAAGTCTGAAGCAGTATCCGGTCCTCTCGGGAATCTGCTCGCGGGACGGACTGAAAATGCTGGACGCCTTCATGACGACCGCGGGTTTCCGTGAAGTCCATTTCTGGGAGCCGGATATCGACACCTCGGCGCCGCTGCCGGAGCTGGGTCAGCGCGACCATTATTTCGCCAAGGCTTATGAATATCCGGCGGCCATGAAGAGCCGCTCGCTGGCCGACAGGGAAGAGCTGCTTCTCGACACGCGGCTGGCGCTGCGCGAACTGGGGGAGGAGGATGAATCCATCTTCGTCTTCTCGTTCTACCCGGATACGATAACGCTCAAGGAAGTCGGTGACCCGCTGGAGCTGGGCCGCTTCTTCCGGCTGGACGACGGCTCGCTCGAGGCGAAGATCATCCTCGCCCAGGGCCGGCAGAATACCAACTATGACATCTACCTCTACGCCTGCCACCCGTTCTTCCTGCAGGGTTACTGCACGATGACCAACGGCGAGAACACGGCATTCGTGCCGATCATGGAGTTCCTCACCGGCCGTGGTTTTCCCGGCTACATGGGATACAATTCCGACTCGGAAGTCTTCGCGCACATCCTGCACTACACGCAGCGGCAGCTGGGCTATCCGTTGACATATTACAAAGACGTGATGACTCCGCTGAGCGAGCAGGAGATCGACGCTCGCAAGGACGCGGCGGCGCTGAGGCTGATTCGCCGCTCGCTCAGGCCGCTCTGCATCGACGGTCCCAACTGCGTCATCGGTTTCACGCCGGACGGTACCGTCTTCATGCTCCAGGACGCCAAGAAGCTCAGGCCCGGCATAGTCGGCGGCGGTCCGGGCAAGTTTGCCCTGATGAGCGAGGAATGCGGCGTGGATGAAGCCATCCCGAACCGCGACAAGACAGAGGATTTCTCACCAATGAAATACGACATGGCGATCATCAAGCCGGGCGCCGGAGAGCTGAAGCGATGGAACCAGCTGACCCCGTAGGTGAAAAATAATTTATTTGTCATTCCGAGGAGCGTTAGCGACGAAGAATATCAGATCCTTCGCCTGCGGCTCAGGATGACAAAGAGTTTGTCATTCTGAGGAGCGGAGTGAGTTTGTCATTCTGACGAGCGAAGTAAGTTTGTCATTCTGAGGAGCGGAGCGACGAAGAATCTCGCACAGGATGAAAAAAGGGACATTATGCTTAATCATGATCAGGAATTGATATGGAACCAGCTGACATACTAGACCAGAACCATGAACTCTCCTTAAAAGAGTTTCCATACATAGTCCGCTGGCGGGACGACCGCTGCACCCGCTGTGGCCGCTGCACGGCGGTCTGTCCGGTCAACGCCATCGAGGCGGCGCCGCATGTGCATCGCAAGGTCTTCTCCGAGGGCGGCTCGCCGACGCCGAAGGCCACGCGTGAGATCATACATGTAGTGCGGCAGGTCACCGATATCGAGCGCTACTGCACCGGTTGCGGCACATGCACGCTGGTCTGCCCCAACGAGGCCATCGAGCCGGAATACAACCCGCGCAACAAGTTCCTCACATATAAGAACATGGGCGGCGTACCTTTCCGCCGCGGCGGGCGCCGCAACGACCCGACGCCGTCGACCGTCGACCAGCTCAAATTTACCAGGATATCAATGCTCACCGATCCGGCGCTGGACGCCGGACGGCACGAGTTCCGCATCCGTACGCTGC
>JBAZWE010000072.1:0-9638 GCA_041660545.1 Thermoleophilia bacterium | reverse complement strand
TGGGATATCTGAGCCCCACTGACTTCGAGGCGAAGGAAAAAGTTGCTTAAATGTGTGTCAACGGAAATAGGGCAAGGTCAACCGCCTGACGCTCAATAACCCCTCCGCCGGCCTAACCACCTATAGCTATAACCAGGCCAATCAGCTGACCGAAGAGGTAAACGGACTGGACACAACGAACTTCACTTACAATACCAACGGCGCCATCACAAGCAGGGAAAAAGGACTCGATATCACGACCTATGCCTATAACGGCCTGGATAAGCTAACCGAAGTCACCACGCCAGCAACAACCGTAGACTATTCCTATGACGCCACCGGCAGAAGAATCTCCAGAACTGAAGGCGCTTCCACAGCCAGCTTCCATCACAACGCCAAGAGCGATCTCACTGATTACGAGACCGACGGTGACAATAACCTAACGTCCTCATTCAACCGAGGAGCCGATGGCCTGATATCCGAAACAGACTACTCAGGTACGCCAGTGACTTCTTATCATCTTTACAATCCTCATGGTGACACTTCAGCGCTGACCGATCAGAACGGAGCCATAGCTGGAAGCTACCGCAGTGACTCTTTCGGTAACCCCATCTCCGGAAATCCACCCGCAAACGGTTACACCGGCAAATGGCAGCGGGAGAAGGACAGCTCAACCGGCACTATCAGGATGGGAGTGCGCGAGTATGATCCGGCGCTGGGGAGATTCATCAGTGCCGATCCGCTCAAGGGTGCTGCCATGAATCCTCAGCAGCGGAACCGGTATCCGTATGCAATTAATGACCCGATGACTGTATACGATCTAAGCGGAAAGAGTCCCGATGTCCAGACTTATTATGATCTTGATTCGCCACCCAGAGAACTTGGTTCAAATGAAAAACCTGAAGCTCGAAGAAAGGCCGCATATGATTTGTGGAATCCCTGGAACTATTGGAATAGTAATTCAGAAGATAATCACTACACCAACTGGTTTTTAGATCAGTATTACCCCGTAGAAGGCCCATGCGCTTGGTGGGACTTTCATGCTGAAGGAGATAGGCAATGGCATTGCCATCAGGTGAGAAATGAAGACGGCACTACCTCAATCGATTGGGGTAACTGGTTACTGCAGCAAAATGGCGTAGATGAAGTTCCCGGTCATCCAGAATCTCGACATATTAACTGATGTAAAAGTCGACATGGATTATTGGAGCAATTTTGCTGGTTGTCAAATTGACAATAGTGGTAAGCGGTATTGTTTCTAACCCTTCCTTTGATCATCCTGATGGTTATTTTGGGGCGATCCTATTTTGGTTTCTGTTCCTTATAATCGTTTTGTTTCCTGTCATTTCCTTGGGGGTGGCTTGGGAACAAGAGAATTATATTTGGTTAGTAATACTTGTTTTAATATACCTGTTAAATTTACCTGGAGCGTCCTTTAGCATCGCGATAAGTTTAGTAATTAGCACTGCTTTCCTAATATTTAGGTTTGGTTCCTGGCGAAGAGTCATAAAAAAAATCAAGCCGTAATTCAACCGCCTAATTTTTTTTGGAGTGACCTTGACCCTCCCCCAATTTCGTTTATACCCCAAAAGGTTGTATGGAAAATGAACGAAACATGCGGCGCGCCGATATCATAAATTTTCGCCCCCGCTTTCTTTCAGGCTGCTAATACTTCAAACTATGTGAGGCCCTTTTCTGTCGGACCGTGGTTTTGCCCAACCTGGAGGAATGTACGTGAAACGATTTTGGTTCAACCTGGCATGGTATGTGTTGGCTGTCGTGGTCGTCGACATGCTGCCCATCCTTTTCTTCTTCCTGATGCACAGGTTCGATATGCTGGGAAGCCTGGCGCCGCAGGTTATCGCGACGCTGCTGTTTATCATCCTCATTGGAGGTCAGGCTTTCTTCCACCTGCATTTTCTCAACCGGCTCGACCCCTCGCGGGCTGATAAAAATGTATGGACGATGATCTCGATGAGCGCCCTGGTATTCGTCACTTACTGGGTCATCATAATCAGCATGATCGTATGGGCGGTCAATGCGTCCAAACAGACGTAGGGCCGGATTGGCTAAGGTTCCGGCACCGGGACGAATCCGCAGGCCTGTCTCGAGATGGATGAGGCCGAGGTGCCGTCGCTGTAGACCGTAGTATGGGTCACATCCTGGAAACCGCCCACGCAGGGGCCGATCTCATCACGGACTGAAACGACTGTGGGCGGGCCATCGACTACGGTGTTGGTTGGCGTCTCCGACGTGGCTGACTCGTCACCCGACTGGCCCGATGACGATGGCGCCGGCTGGGATGTGGTGGTTGAAGTAGTATTTCCTTCGTCCTTCTTCTTCTCGCAACCGCGCCCCACGAGGAATGCCACGAGCACGATCAGTGCGATGATGACGATGATACCGAATATCTTCCAGTAGTTTCTTCCCCCGGTAGCCATTTATCGGTCCCCTTCCAGCGGTTGATTGCTCAACGTCCGGCGTTTATTAGACTATGCCCAGGGTTGGGAAAAAATACTCACCTTTTATGACCGGGTCATGATGCTTCTGAGGAATCTTCAGCAGCGGCCAGGTAAAACCAGCCGGCATTCTCAACCACCTGCCTCCCTTTCGGGTTTGCCGGATACGCCTGCGGGTAGATTATCTCATCAGATGACCCGCAGGGGAGCGGGTAAAGTCAGCCATGGAAAGGAGCAGGCATGCCGGTTTATGTAGCACTCAGCACGCTCACGGAAGAGGGCAGCAAGACGATCAAGAAGAACGCGGCGCGCATCAAGGAAGTCAACAAGGATATCGAGGCCATGGGCGTAAAGATCATCGCGCAGTACGCACTTTTAGGCCAGTACGACTTCATCAATATCCTCGAGGCGCCGGACAACGACACCATCGTAAAAATGTCGGTTGAGATCGGCTCGCGCGGCTCGGTGCAGCTGCAGACGATGCCGGCCGTGGCAATCGATCAGCTCATCGCCGACTTAAGCGGTTAGGGAGACTCTCATTGTACGCAACTGAGATCCTGAGGCAGGAGCACAAGGTAATCGAGCGCATTCTGCCGGTTCTGGAGGAGGCGGCCCGGCGGGTCGAGCATGGCCGAAGCCTCGACGCCGACATCTTTCCCGAAATCATCGATTTCATGCGGGTCTTCGCCGATCAGTGTCATCATGCCAAGGAAGAGGCGCAGCTTTTTCCAGTGCTGAAGGAGAGCGGGATCGATACAGATGGCGGCCTGGTGGGCGCCCTTGTGGAGGAACACAGGGAGGCAAGGGCGCTGGTAGGCAAGCTGGCCGGACATGCTGCAAAGATAGATGAAGTTGAATCGGCCGCCGAGGTCGCGGCGATAACGCGTGTCTATATAAGGTTGCTTAAGATGCATATCGAGAAGGAAGACGTGACCCTGATGCCGCTGGTGGATCGTACACTCAAGCCCGAGCAGCAGATGTCCCTGGCGGTGATCTTTGAGGATGTGGAGGACGAAGAGCCCTGCAAGGGTTCTTATGACCGCTATCGCGAGCTCGTATCGGAGCTCGAGGAGCGGCTGGAGATCGCCTAGGCGGCGGCCTATAAAACTCCCAGTCTGGTAGAATATTTCGCGTGAGCCCACGCCAGAAAAAAAGCCTGAAAAAGAGTTATGACGTCGTCATCGTCGGCGCCGGTCCGGCAGGCATCTTCGCCGCGCTCGAACTCGTGCGCCAGAATGACTGGGACGTGCTTCTCGTCGAGAAGGGCTTCGACATGGCCAAGCGCAAGTGCCCGGCGCGCGGGGAGCACCCGGTCGGATGTGAGATCGGCTGCAAACCCTGTTCCATCACCTGCGGCTGGGGTGGCGCGGGCGCTTTCAGCGACGGTAAACTGACGCTGTCCCCGGACGTCGGCGGCTGGCTCACAGAATACGTCGGCCGCGCTGAGCTGGAGAAACTCATTGCGTACGTCGACCGTCTCTGGGTCGAATACGGCGCGCCGGAGCGCATACACGGTACCGACCACGACAAGGTCGAACAGATACGCCAGCAGGCTATGCAGTCAGGCCTGCGCCTGGTGGACGCCCCCATCCGCCATATGGGCACGGACCGATGTCCGCTAGTGTTGCAGGCGATGCGGGATGACATCAACGGCAAGGTCGATGTGGCCACGCGCACCCTCGTGCAGAAGATACTGGTGGACAAGAGGAAGGTGACGGGCGTCGAGCTGAAAGACGGCACGACGATCAAGGCCAGGGTCGTGATAGCCGCTCCCGGCCGCGAAGGCTCATCCTGGATGGTCGAAGAGGCGCATAATCTGGGCCTGACCCTGGAAAACAACGCCGTCGATATCGGTCTGCGGGTGGAGGTGCCGGCGATTATCATGGAGCCGCTGACGCATACGCTTTACGAGTCGAAGCTGCTCCATTTTTCCAGGACATTCGAGGATGAGGTACGGACCTTCTGCATGAATCCGAACGGCTATGTTTCCCGGGAAGCCTACGGAGATGTCGTGACCGTCAACGGCCACAGTTATTCCGACCGGGAGTCCGGCAACACGAATTTCGCCCTGCTGGTCAGCACGAAGTTCACCGAGCCGTTCAGGGAGCCACTTACATACGGGCGCTCCATTGCAAAGCTCGCGAACCTGCTGGGCGGCGACATCATCATCCAGCGCCTCGGCGACCTTCAGATTGGCCAGCGCACCACGACGGCGCGGCTGGCCCGCAGCACGGTGACGCCCACGCTGAGGAAATGCACACCGGGCGATCTCTCCTTCGTGCTGCCTTATCGCCATATGCGTGATATCCTCGAGATGCTCGAAGCGATGGACGAGCTTGTGCCCGGCGTAAATTCAAGGGAAACCCTGCTATACGGGGTCGAGGTCAAGTTTTACTCAGCCAGGCTGGAGCTCAGCAAGGAGCTGGAGACGAAGATAAAGAACCTGTATGCTGTCGGCGACGGTGCGGGTGTGACCCGCGGCCTGGTGCAGGCTTCTGCGTCCGGCGTGATCGCGGCGCGTTCGGCCATGGAACGACTATAATAAATGTTTGTAATGCTGAGCTGTTTGTTTGTCATCCTGAGCGAAGCGAAGGATCTCAGGTCTAAACACAAGATTCTTCAGCGCTTTGCGCTTCAGAATGACAAAGAGCTCAGGATTACAGACAAACGCTCAGGATGACTGTAACTGAATTTATGATGACAACGGGATTTTAGGAGAACCATGCCAGCAACAGTAGTAGTAGGAACTCAATGGGGCGATGAGGGCAAGGGCCGCATCATCGACAACCTTTCCGAGAAAAGCCAGATGGTGGTGCGCTTCCAGGGCGGCAACAACGCCGGCCACACGATCGTCAACGACCAGGGCGAGTACAAGTTCCACCTGATCCCGTCCGGTATTCTCTATCCGCATGTGATGGCGCTGATAGGTAACGGCGTGGTCATCGACCCGCGGGTCCTCTGCGGCGAGCTCGACGGTCTGAAAGAGCGCGGCATCTCGGCGGCAAACCTTCGCCTCTCGGGGAACGCCCATCTGATCATGCCCTACCATATCCTGCTGGACGCAGCCCATGAAACGCAGTTGGGCAAGCGCAAGATCGGCACCACCAAACGCGGCATCGGGCCGGCCTATACCGACAAGGCGGCGCGGCTGGGCATACGCGTGCAGGATCTGCTGGACAAAAAAATACTGCGGCAGAAGCTGGACACCGCCATCGGTGAGAAGAACGACCTGCTGGAAAAGGTCTACAACAGTCCCGGCGTCGACCGCTTCGAGGTCATGGAGCAGTACTCAGAATACGCCGACCGGCTCTCGCCCTATATAGCCGACACCTCGCTGCTTATTGACAAGGCGCTTAAACGTGGGGAATCGGTTCTGTTCGAGGGCGCCCAGGGCTGTCTCCTGGACATCGACCACGGCACTTATCCCTTTGTGACCTCATCCAACCCCATCGCGGGAGCGGCCTGCGTCGGCGCCGGCGTGGGGCCGACCATGATCGACGACGTCCTGGGTGTCTGCAAGGCCTATACCACGCGCGTGGGCGAAGGTCCTTTTCCCACGGAGCTCGAGGACGAGCTGGGCGACCACCTGGTGAAGCAGGGCAATGAATACGGCACGACCACCGGCCGCAAGCGCCGCTGTGGATGGCTGGACCTCGTGATCCTCAAATACGCGGTACGGTTAAACGGCCTGACGGGCCTGGCCATAACCAAGCTCGATGTGCTCTCGGGCCTGGACCAGATCAAGATCTGCTCCATGTATGAATACGATCATGACGGCAAGAGCGAGAACTACATCGATTTCCCGCCGCACCAGTCCATCTTCTATCACTGCAAGCCTATCTATCAGACACTGCCTGGATGGAAGGAAGACATCAGCGGCGCCCGCAAGCTGGGCGATCTGCCTCCCGAGGCGAGAGACTACTTAGAGTTTGTCTCCGAAGAGGCGGGCGTCCCGATCAAGATGGTGAGCGTCGGTCCGGGAAGAGACGAAGCGATAGAGGTTTAGGACGGGCGGCCGGCTGACAGGAGATGTCCTGCCGGCGGCTGCGGGCGGCAACGGCGCCGGGCTTAAGGAACCACCACTCCAAAGGCAGCGAATGGGCCGGGCGGGCGCCTGGGTGGCGCTGGCCGTCATCTGTTTTGGCATTTTCCTTGCGGCTCTGGACCAGACCGCCGTCTCCGCCCTTCTTCCCACCATCGTCAAGGACTATGAGGGCTCATTCTCGCCTACCTCAGTAGAGCGCGCCGGCTGGATCATAACCGCGTATCTCATCGGTTACACGGTACTCATGCCCGTGATGGGCCGCGTCGCGGATCTTCTCGGGCACCGCCTGCTCTTCAACATCTCCATCCTTATCTTCATCGCCGGCTCGGTGCTTTGCGCGCTGGCGCCCACACTTAAATGGCTCGCGGTCTTCCGGGCGCTGCAGGCGGTTGGGGGCGGCGCCATAGTGCCGATCGCCATGGGCATCGTCGGTTTCAGGTTCTCCCGCATGCAGCAGGGCCTCGCCATCGGCATACTCGTGTCCGCGAGCGAAGCCGGCGGCGTTATCGGCCCGCTTTACGGCGCCTTTGTCGCCGAACCGATGGGCTGGCGCTGGATCTTCTGGATCAACGTGCCGCTGGGCCTGATGGTCATGGCGGTGGTATGGCTGCTGGTCCAGAAGAGGCCGCCTCATCGCGTGCCGATCGACTACCGGGGCGCGATATTGCTGGCCCTGTTTCTGACGGTAGTGACCGTCGGCCTCTCCGGACAGCGTACGCTCGGCTGGTATAACTTCGTGCTCCCCATGCTCGGGTTGGGTGTCCTGCTATTGATCGCGTTCATAATGGTGGAAAGAAAAGAGCCGTATCCGACTTTGCGCTTAAGCCTGTTTCGCAACGTGACCTTCACGGCCGCCAACCTGGCGAATCTGCTGGAGGGTGTGGCGCTGATAACCGCTCTGGTGCAGGTGCCGTTTTTTGCCTACGTGACAAAAGACGCCACCCCGATCGAGGGAGGGTTGCTCGTCATACGCATGACGGCGATGATCCCCATTGGGGCGGTGGTCGGCGGTCTGCTTGTAAACCGCATAAGCCACCGCGTCGTCGCCGTGGCTGGCTTTGCGCTGGCGGCAGTGGGGCTCTTTCTTATAAGCCGCTGGCAGGTGGACGTGGAAGGCACGATCCAGACGCGCGACCTTCTGATCGCAGGTTTCGGCTTCGGACTCAACAGTCCGGCGCTGGCGGCCGCGGTCGTGGGTTCGATAAGCAGCGCGCGTCTCGCGGCCGGCTCCGCCATACACGTGGTCGCCAAGACAACCGGGGAGATGGTCGGCCTGGCGGCGCTCTCAGGCTGGGGGATCTACCAGTTCGAGGAGTCGCTCAACCTCGAGGGTATGTCCGTATTGCAGCGCCGGCAGACCTTTTCGGAGATGATGGAACGCATGCAGCAGCTCGTTGAGCAGCGCAGCATGGACGCGATCATGATAGTGCTGCACCGCTTCTTCATAATCGCCGCCATAATGTGCGCGATCGCGATCATACCGTGTCTGTTTATTACGATGAAGGAGTCCAAAGAGCTTGAGAAGCTCGAGGAGGAAGCGAAGCCTACACGTTAAACCGGAAATTTATTATATCCCCATCCTGCACCACGTAATCCTTGCCCTCCAGCCTCAGCGTCCCCAGCTCTTTCCCTTTCGCAGTCGAGCCCGCCGCGATGAAATCTTCATAGCTGATGGTCTCGGCGCGGATGAAGCCGCGCTCGATGTCGGAGTGGATCTTGCCGGCCGCCTTGACCGCGTGGGTACCGTTACGGATGGTCCAGGCCTTGACCTCGTCCTCGCCTGAGGTGAAGAAGGAAATCAGACCGAGCAGTTCATAGGCTTTTCTGATGACCAGGTTCATCGCGGGTTCCTCGATGCCGAGGTCGTCGAGAAAGGCGCGGGCCTCGTCCGGTTCCAGCTGGGTAAGCTCCATCTCGATCTTGCCGCAGAGGGAAAAAACCTCGGCGTCCTTGCCCTCGAAGTGGGCGCCCAGTGCCGCCAGCGTCCCGGCTGTCGCATCACTGCCTATGCCATCTTCGCCGACGTTGAGCACCACCAGCTCCGGTTTGAGCGATACGAACTGGAGCGAGCCGATGACGGAATGTTCTTCATCGGAGAGCACCAGGTTTCGTAGCGGTTTTTCTTCCTCCAGCTGAGACCGGAAACGCTCGAGTATGTCGCGTTCCGGTTCGAGGCCGTCACCGATGCCCTTCTTCATTGAGTTGGCTATGCGCTCGAGACGTGTTTCAACCAGCTCGAGGTCGTGGAATACCAGCTCTAAGTCCAGCGCGGAGGCGTCGCGCACCGGATCGATGTCACCATCCGGGTGGACTACCGCCTGGTCCTCATAAGCGCGCACGACGTGGATGATAGCGTCCACGTCCCAGACCTGGTCAAACACTTTCGCTTTCTGCTTGCTGGCGGAGATGCCGGCGGAAAAACCGGTGATGTCCACGCAGGTCACGTCCGCGAAGGTCGTCTTTTTCGGTTTGTATATCTCTGACAGCCGGTCGATACGGGCGTCGGGGACCCTCACGATCCCCACGTGCGCGTCTTCGCCGATCGGGGTCGGATACGCGACGGCCTCGACGGCCTGCCCCGTAAGAGCGTTGAATACAGTTGTTTTTCCCGAGTTGGGAAGTCCGATGATACCTAGTTTCATGCAAGCCCCGCTGAATTGATATAGACGAGAGGCTATCTTAACACGCGTGCCGGTCTGGTGGCATCGCCGGCTTGCTCCACATGCTTGAGTACCCGTTTCCGGCGGGATAGAATAGCTCCGTTGTAGTCATATATATATCCGGTTAAAAGGGGTTGCCGTGCGAGTTCTGGTTGTCGGTTCAGGTGGAAGAGAACATGCCATCGTCAAAACTGCGCTAAGGAGCAGCCTCGTTTCCGAGGTCCACGCCGCACCCGGCAATGCCGGCATCTCCCGCCAGGCGACCTGTCACGCGGTTGCCGATTCCGATAGCGCCGGCATACTCGCACTGGCAAAGGAAATCGACGCCTCCCTCGTGGTGATCGGACCGGAAGCCCCGCTATGCGCCGGGCTGGCCGACGAACTCATCGCGGCCGGTTTCAAAGTTTTCGGCCCCGGGCGCAAAGCCGCCATGCTTGAAGGCAGCAAGGGTTTTTCCAAGGAGATCATGCAGGCGGCTGGAGTTCCCACGGCCGG
>JBAZWE010000071.1:0-9653 GCA_041660545.1 Thermoleophilia bacterium | reverse complement strand
GTTTGGCGCTACGCTGCGCGGGTAGTCAGGCAAGCTTTTTTAGCAGCTCAAAGGAATGCGGCATGAAAACCCTGCAATTAAACAATTGTCCTGGTTGGCATAAAATGTTCGAGCCATGTTCCGCGTAGGCCTTATATCAGACACGCACGGACTCCTGCTGCCTGAAGCCAGTGAGTTTCTGCGAGGCAGCGATTTTATCATCCATGCAGGGGACGTCTGCGAGTCTGGCATCATTGACGAACTCGCTGCGCTGGCGCCACTTACCGCCGTCCGCGGCAATTGTGATCGCGGTGCGTGGGCTGAGAGCCTTGGAGAGACCGGATTGCTGCAGGTGGGCGCGCTGAATGTATATGCCATCCACAATCTAGCCCATATCGATATCGAACCGGACACAGACGGCATTCGTGTCGTCGTATCGGGCCACACGCATAGGCCGCTGGTCAAGGAAAGTAATGGCGTCCTGTTCGTCAATCCCGGGAGCGCCGGGCGGCGCGGGGGCGGGCATCCTCGATCGGTTGGCGAGCTTCTGGTAGATCGCGAATCGGTATCGGCGCGGATTGTCGAGCTGGAGGGTTAGATTTCGGTATTGTTGGTGTTGTCGTATAGACGGGTATAAAGACTTATTCAGTGACGAAGAAAGGAGCAGACATGAGCGATGAAACAGCCACGATCGAGGTAACGGCCAGTCACATGCCGGGTTCGGTAGCCCAGGATATGGTGAAACCGACCATCGAGGTCGATGGTGAGCCTCGCGAAGGCAACTGGGGGCTCAACACTCTGGTTGTATCGCCTGGTCAGCACACGCTGAAGATGTACCACAAATGGCTTGTCTTTAAAAAGGCCTATGCAAGCAGCACTACCGTCGATGTCGTCGCAGGCCAGACCGTCAGGTTGGAATGGCATACGGGTGGAGCCGCGTTCAGACCGGCCAAGTGGAAGGTGCTTTGACCTAAATCTCCTCCATCAGCAAAGCAACCTGCTCAGGCCCTGGCAGCTGGCCCTGCAGTTCGTCGGGCAGCGCCGAGACCATCCGGTAGCTGGCAACGCCAATGGGTTTGCCGGAATCGCGCAGTGCGTACTCGACCACCGTCCGGTTTTTCTCCTTGCAGAGGACGATGCCGATGGCCGGATTTTCGCCGTCCATCCTGACCGTATCGTCGAGCACCGCCAGATAGAACTGCATCTTGCCAACGTACTCAGGCAGGAACTTGCCCACCTTGAGCTCCACAGCGACCAGGCACTTGAGTGCCCGGTGATACAGGAGGATGTCGATGAAGAACTCCTCGCCCTCGATTTCCAGCCGGTGCTGACTGCCGACAAAAGCGAAGACTCCACCCATCTGACGCAAGAATTCCTCGATCCTGGCGATGGCCGCCCGTTCGAGCTCCCGCTCCGAAAATTCCTCGCCGAGCTCAAGGAAGTCGAAGGTGTATTCGTCCTTGACGGCCAGTTTGGCCCGGTTGCGGACCTTCGCGGGGAGCGTCTTGTCGAAGTTCACCTGGTTGAGGAGGATTTTCTCGTAAGTCTGGTTGTCGATCTGGTGGATAAGAACGGGTTTGGTCCAGCCGAATTTACGCGTCATGCGGATGTAGAACTCGCGCTGGAGATCGTCTTTGCACTTTTCGAAAATGACATAATTATGTGTCCAACCAATTTCTCGCGCCAATGGCGCGAGTTTTTCATTTTCGGCATAGGCTTCGAAAAATACCCGCATACGCCACAGATTTGACGAGGAGAACCCCATTATACCCGGGAACTCCGCCTGCAAGTCCGCGGCCAACTTTTCCACGACCGCCTTTCCCCATTTCTCCCTCGCCTGTCTCTCCACAATCATCCGCCCAATATCCCAGTACAGCCCGATCAGCTCCCTGTTCACCGCGCGCAATGCGGCGTACTGGGCAGAACGGATGCGCTCCTTGATGTCGCCCAGGAGATTGCCGTAGCCATTCACGGCCGCGCCGTCGGGGGTTTTGTCGTTCATGTCTCCTCCCGCCTTACAAGCTCCAGCCGCGCCCGCTCCTCGGAGATCTCACGCTTGAGCTCCTCTTCAGTTGGCAGGCAGAGCCGGTATTTCGAGGCGAAGACCTGTTCACGGTCATTCAGCAAGGTATACCTCACCATAGCCTCGTTTTTGTGGGAACAGAGGATGAGTCCGATGGTGGGGTTGTCGCCCTCCGACCGCTGTTCTTTCTCAAAGTAACGCACATAGAAGTCCATCTGTCCGATATCCCGGTGATCGAGTTTCCCGATCTTCAGATCGATGAGGACGAAGCACTTAAGGGCATGGTTATAGAAGACCAGGTCGATGTAATAGTGGTCCCCGCCTACCGTTATCCGCTTCTGGCGCGCGACGAGCGCAAAGCCCCGGCCGAGCTCAAGCAGGAATGACTGCAGCCGGTCGATGAGGTTCTGCTCAAGGTCTTTTCATGGAAATCGGGGGATTCGCTCATCCCCAGGAATTCCAGTATGGAAGGATCCTTGATGAGGTCCTCAGCGCTTGCAACGATCTGACCCTCCCGGCTCAGCTCCAGCACTTTCTCTTTGTCTCTGCTCAAGGAGAGACGCTCAAACAGCAGGGAACTGATCTGGCGGTCGAGTTCGCGGGTGCTCCAGTTGTTTTTCGAGCATTCAATTATGTAGAACTCGCGGGCATTTTTATTCTTTATCCGCATAAGAAGGCAATAGTGGCTCCAGCTCAATTCCGCAGACAGTGTCTGCGGAATCAGAGATTTTGCAGACACTGTCTGCAAATTCTCAAATTCAAGGAAAAAGCGCCGCATATCTGCGAGATTTCGTCTGGAAAAGCCACGGCCGAAATTCTGTGTAAGCCGTGCTGAAATGCCTGCAATCAGCGCCCTGCCATATTCCGCTCGCCGTTTCCCCGCCTGCTCCTCCTCAACAATCACCCTCCCGATTTCCCAATAAGCCTTCACCATTGCCTGATTAGTAGCGCGATAGACAGTTTTACGGGCATCTTCGACAATCTCAGAAATGACCAGGTAGAGTGAATCGACCGTGGTTTCAAGTCCAGAGCCATCCATGGCCGCGCCGTCATCACAGCTGGTGTTCTTTACAGCATCATCGGGTATCTTGTCTTTCATCTCTTCTCCTCCTGGGTTGCTTCGCCGTAGCCCATCCGGGCGGTGGCTCTTAAGAGGAGTGGGAGAGATATGCAGGACGGTGCATCATGGTGAAACTGTGGGTGTCACGACTCTAACATACCCGCCGGACGGAATGTATGCGGGATGGGCGACAGGGGGGCATCAGCCCGCTTTACGCTTCAGCCTCGCCTCCCTGGCCAGATGCAGGCGGTAATTTGATTCCAGGTTGAGCCAGAAGCCGGCGTCGATCCCGAAGACTTCCTCAAGCTCAAGAGCCGTGCTCTCGGTGAGCCGTTTCTTGCCGGCGATAATCTCGCTGATCTTCTGCTCAGGCCGGCCCATTCGCTCGGCCAGAGAGCGCTGAGTCCAACCGCGGGCGGCCAGCTCCTTCCTTATGGTCCGGCCGGGCGGCGGCACGCTGGCAGGTTTAAGCTTCTTTTCCATGGATCTTCCTTATCAATCATTTCCTTTCGAAATATACTTCACCCAAAAGGTGAAGTCAAGAACCATGCGATTGCCGGTGTGGCTGATGCTACCATTGCCTGTGGTATTGAACCGTCTTGGCGCATAGGCGTCTAACAAACGTATCGAGTAGACCGGCTCGTAGAGTATAATGAGATTCACTTTTTCAGCAGACCGGCAGCTCAAACGCCAGACATTAGACAGCAGGCTTAAAAAAGGACCGAATGCAGAAGCCATCGAAGAAAAAGATCATCGGTGCATACAACCGGCTAGTTAAAGAGTCGGGCGGGAAGCTGGTTGGTACAAAAGTCTTCATGCGAGAAACAGGTTTTTCGCCCCACTACTGGAGAGGGGGGTACTGGCGGTCATGGTCTGCATTTCAGGCGGACGCCGGATACACACCGAATCTACCAACAGATCGGATTCCCGACGAGGTCTTACTCCGTCGTTTCGCCGAACTAGCGCTGGAAATAGGCTCGATCCCAACACAAGCGGATCTCAAGCTGAAAAGAAAAGAAGACTCCTCTTTTCCATCCGATAGTACATATCGGCGATGGGGAAGCCTCGAGGCATTACTCACAAAGGTCAGCGAGTTTTGTGAGGAGGAAGATCAGTTTGCACCCGTATTTGACCTCCTTAAACTTGGCACTTCAAATAGTCTAGATCGCAGGCTAGAATCGAATGAAATCAAGGGTTTTGTATATCTGCTACCTTCGGGTAAAAGCTAAAAGATCGGGCGGACTAATGCGCTAGGCCGTCGTCTCCGCGAACTTGCAGTTCAATTACCCCAGAAGCCGGACACGGTACATGTCATTGAAACAGATGATCCGGAGGGTATTGAACAATACTGGCACGGTCGTTTTGCCGAGAAGCGTCAAGGTGGAGAGTGGTTTGCCCTAGACACAGATGACGTCAGAGCATTTAAGAGGCGTCGTTTTCAATAGGTTGCTTTCCTGGTCTGCAGTCCAACAAGTGCTATTGCCGAATATTTATGTTGTCTGCATGAACCCCTTCGATATTCACGAATATCCATTATTATTACAATAAATTTGACAATACTGTATAAATATTCTAAAATCTGCCGAAATATACAGACAGCGTGCATATTTACATGTGCATCCCCATAAACAAGCCAATACGGAACAGGAACCATGCATTTATTTACATCAAAGTTCGTCAAAAAACCAGACTACGTAACCGAACTCCCCGGTTCGGTCTCAACTCCCAAGGGCTTCAGCGCCTCGGGCATCGCCGCTGGCCTCAAGAAATCCGGCAAGCCGGACCTGGGATTGCTCGTCTGAAATGAGCCATGCACCTCGGCCGCTCTATATACACCCAATGCCGCTGCCGCCGCCCCCATAACCTTTTGCCGTGACGAAACCAGCGCCGGCGCCCTCCAGGGAGTAGTCGTCAACAGCGGCTCCGCCAATGCCTGCACCGGCGCCCAGGGGCTGGAAGACGCCCGGGCGATGGCGGCGCAGGCTGCTGCCAAGGCGGGCATAAATATACAGAACATGGCGGTGGCCTCCACCGGAGTGATCGGCGTGCCTCTGCCCATGGATTCGGTCGAGTCCGGCATCGGCATCGCGGCCGAAGCTCTCTCAAATTCCGGCGGCGGCGATTTTGCCGAGGCCATCCGCACTACTGACAAGATCGACAAGGACGGCGCCATCGAGGTGGCGCTCTCCGCCGGCACGGTGCGGGTAGGCGCCTGCGCCAAGGGAGCCGGCATGATCGCTCCCAACATGGCGACCCTGCTGGCGTTCGTCACCACCGACGCCGCGGTTCCCGCCGGTCTTCTGCAGAACCTCTTAAAACAGGCGGTCGCCGCTTCCTTCAATTCCATGAGCGTCGACGGCGACATGAGCACCAACGATTGCATCCTGGTGTTCGCCAGTGGCCAGAGCGGCGTGTCGGTGGCCAAGGGCAGCGGTGACGCTGCTCTCTTTGGTGAGGCGCTGGCGGCTGTCTGCAAGGGCCTGGCGCTGAAGATGGTCGCCGACGGCGAGGGCGCCACCAAGGTGGTCGAGCTTAAGGTCACCGGCGCCAAGGATGACGACGAGGCGGCGCTGGTATCACGGGCGGTCTCCAACTCGTCGCTGGTCCGGACGGCGTTTTTTGGCCGTGACGCCAACTGGGGGCGGATTATGGCCTCGGCGGGTGCGGCGCTTGCGGGCGAGCCGGCGCTGCAAGCGGATATTTATTATGAGGAAGGGTGTCTGGCGCGGAGTGGGGCGGTTTGTCCTGATCCTGTGGATTCCGGCCGGCTGGATAATATAATGGCCGAGCAGGAGATATCGGTGACTATCGATCTGCATCGGGGCGATTCGAGCCATACGATGTATTTCTCAGATTTGACGCATGATTATGTGACACTTAACGCGGAGTATACGACGTAGGATGTCATCACGAGTATTTACATGTCATCCTGAGCGCTTATCTGTCATCCTGAGCGCTTCGCTGCGCTCGAGGGTAAACTCCGCGAAGGATCTAGATTCTTCGTCGCTTCGCTCCTCAGAATGACAATGTGGGGGCTACGCTCCTCGGAATGACGGGGAGGCTGAGGGCCTCAGAATGACAAGAGTGGCTGAGGGCCTCGGAATGACAATGGGGGCTTAGAGCCTCAGCATGACAAAATGAGGGAGTAATAATGACAGAGCAACATCAAAAACGCGTAGAGATCCTCCGGGAGGCTCTTCCCTATATAAAGCAGTTCTCGGGCAAGACGGTCGTCATTAAATATGGCGGTAGCGCGATGAAGAGCGATGAGCTGAAGGAAGGTTTCGCGACCGATATCGCACTACTCAAATATGTTGGCATGAACCCGGTGATCGTCCATGGCGGCGGTCCCGACATCAGTCTTTACATGGAGAAGCTTTCCATGGAGGTCAAGTTCATCCAGGGTCTGCGGGTCACCGATCCGGCGACCATGGAACTTGCCAAGATGGTGCTGCTGGGGAAGGTGAACAAGGAAGTCGTGGCGCTCATCAACCAGCACGGGGTTCCCGCGGTCGGGTTGGGCGGCGACGACGGCATGCTGATAATGGCGGAGAAACGCATGGTCAAGGGCGACGACGGCGGTGAGATCGACATCGGCCAGGTCGGCCGAATCGTCGATTTCAACACCGACGTGCTCGAGAACCTGGGAGCGGATTTCATTCCCGTGGTAGCCTCGGTGGGAACCGACGAGAATGGCGCGAGCTACAATATAAACGCCGATGAGGTGGCAGCAGGCCTGGCGGTAGCGCTGGACGCTGAAAAGGTCGTCTTCCTTACGGACGTTGAAGGGCTTTACGAGGATATCGAAGACGCCGGTTCGCTGATCTCGCAGTGTTCGCTCAAGGAGATCGAGGATAAGGTCTTAAGCGGCGCTATCTCAAAGGGTATGATTCCCAAACTGAAAGCGGTTTCGACGGCGCTGAACGCGGGTGTAATAAGCGCACATATTATAGACGGTCGCGTGCCGCACGCGGTGCTGCTTGAGATATTCACGCGTTCGGGGATTGGGACAAAAATTGAGTGATTTCGTTGTCATCCTGAGCGCAGCGAAGGATCTGCTTTTGAGGTTAGCGAGGAAAGCAGATTCTTCGTCGCTACGCTCCTCAGAATGACAGTCGGGGGGGCAACGCTCCTCAGAATGACAAATAGGTTGTCATCCTGAGCCCTTCGCTTCGCTCGAGGGTAAACTCCGCGAAGGATCTGCTTTTTGAGCTCCTCGCAATAACAGGGAGAATGGATCATAACTAACATGAACAACATCATCGAACAATACGAAAAGTACATAATGCCCACCTACGCGCGCCAGCAGGTTGTCTTCGTGCGGGGCGACGGCTGCTACCTCTATGACGAGGAGGGTAACGGTTATCTCGACTTCGCCTCGGGGCTCTCGATCAACAACCTCGGCCATTGCCATCCGGCGGTGGTCAAGGCGGTCCAGGCACAGGTCGCCGAGCTCATCCATACCTGTAACCTTTATTACACGAAGCCCGGCGGCGAGCTGGCCGAACGTATCTCAAAGCTCAGTCTCGGCGGCAAGGTCTTCTTCTCAAACAGCGGCGCCGAGTCCAACGAATGCGCCATCAAGCTGGCGCGCAAATACGGCCGTGACAAGGCGGGGGAGAAGAAACACCGCATCATCGCTCTGGAAAACGGATTTCACGGGCGGACGATGGCGACCTTGAGCGCCACGGCCCAGCCGGCCAAGCAGGAGCCTTTCAAGCCGCTGCTGCCCGGGTTCACATACGTGCCGCGCAACGACGTCGCAGCTCTCGAACAGGATATGGACGACGAAGTCTGCGCCATCATGCTCGAAGTGGTGCAGGGCGAGGGTGGTATCTGGCCGCTGGATCAAGAATACCTTGAAGCGGCGCGGGAACTGGCGGACAAGCACGACGCCCTGCTGATCTTCGACGAGGTGCAGACCGGCCTGGGCCGCACGGGCAAACTTTTCGCTTACGAGCATTCGGGGGTAATACCCGATGTCATGACTCTGGCCAAAAGCCTCGGCGGGGCGCTTCCCATCGGCGCCACGGTCGCCGCGCCGGCGTACTCGGACGTTCTTGGCCCCGGCATGCATGGCTCGACTTTTGGCGGCGGACCGGTAGCCTGCGCCGCCGGCGTCGCGGTCTTTGGAGAGTTGACCGCGGAGGGTTTTCTCGATAGCGTCGCTACAAAAGGCGAATACATGAACTCGCTGCTGCAAAAGTTAAAGTCGGACGGCCTGGTCACACAAGTGCGGGGCCTGGGCCTGATGCTGGCTATCGACCTTGCACAGCCGGTTGCAGCCGCTGTTGTCGCGCGGGCGCTCGAGGAGAAGATAATCCTCAATAACACGTCCGACAAGACTATTCGCTTCCTGCCGCCGCTGGTGGCGGAAGAAGGAATGATAGAAGCCGTGGTCGAATTTTTGCAGACCGCTATTACTTCCATAAAAGCCTGACAGAGGTCAAAATTGCGAAGTTTTCTGAAAATCATGGATTTATCACCCGGCGAGATAATCGCCCTGGTCGAGGCCGCCAAAAAAAACCAGGGTGAGCGTTCAGACGCTCTTACCGGAAAGACGCTGGGCATGATATTCGCCAAGCCGTCCACACGCACGCGCGTGTCGTTCACGGTTGGAGCTTATGAACTCGGCGCCCACATAATGTTCATCTCGGAAAACGAGATGCAGCTGGGGCGGGGTGAGACCGTCGAGGATACGGCCAGGGTGCTGTCGCGTTACCTGGACGGCGTTGTCATCCGGACCTACAACCAGGATGATCTGGAGAGGTTCGCGGCTGTGGCCAGTATCCCGGTTATCAACGGGCTTACCGACGACCGCCACCCGTGCCAGGCGCTTGCCGACCTGATGACGATCTCACAGTTTCATGACGATCTGAAAAAAGTGAAAGTGGTATATCTTGGCGATGGCAACAATGTCGCCTCGTCGCTGGCGAACGTATGCGCGGCGGTTGGCGCCCACGTAGTCATCTGCACGCCTTCCGAACTGACACTGCCGGACTGGTCGATCGCCGAAGCCACGCATATCGCTTTGGAAAACGGCGGTACGGTGGAGTTCACAGATGATGCCATCGAGGCGGCCAGGGAGGCCGACTTTCTCTATACCGATGTCTGGTTCAGCATGGGGCAGCAGCGGGTCCCGGAAAAGAGTCTGCAGCTGGAGCCGTATCGTATCGACTCCGTCCTTCTGGCCCAGGCCGCACCGGATTGCCGGGTCTTGCATTGTCTGCCGGCTCACCGTGGCGAGGAGATCACGGCAGATGTCATCGACGGCCCCCGGTCGGTAGTATTCCAGCAGGCTGAAAACCGCCTGCACGTGCAGAAGGAGCTATTGAAACTGCTTATGGGAAACGATGCGCAAGCGTGAGCGCCAGCAGCTGATCGAGACACTGGTCAAGCAGAAGCCGTTGTCGAGGCAGGAGGAGCTCGTCGTGGCGCTGAAAAAGCTCGGCTGCCTGGTGACGCAGGCGACAGTCTCGCGCGATATACGCGAACTGGGACTACAGAAGGGGACCGACCGCCACGGCCGCGTGCGCTATGTTGTGCCGCCGCCGCGAGTCAGGAGGGACCCCGATGAGGTATTGTCCAGGG
>JBAZWE010000070.1:3043-9884 GCA_041660545.1 Thermoleophilia bacterium | reverse complement strand
GGTCGAAGCGGCCGAGGATATATCCGTTTCATACGAGGCCGCATGCGACAGGGTGCGCAAGCTCAAGGAGCTTCTGTTGCGGCCGCTGCCGCAACCGGTGCGCCACCAGCGCGGGCCGCTCGCAGAACCGGTCTCCAATTTCAGTCGCGAGGATTTCGAGTCGGCGGTAGAACAGGTCAAGGAATATATTTTCGCCGGTGACAGTTTTCAGACCGTGCCCTCCCAGCGTTTCCAGGTGGACGTCGAAGTCTCCCCGTTTGGAATTTACCGCGGTTTGAGGACGGTCAATCCGTCACCTTATATGTATTACATAGCTTTTGATGATTTTTCCCTGGTAGGCTCCTCGCCGGAACCTCTGATCAAGGTCGATCATGGCTGGGTGGAAACACGCCCCATCGCCGGTACCCGGCCACGTGGCGCAACCCCCGAAGAGGATAAGAAGCTGGCCGAGGACCTGCTGGCCGACGAAAAAGAACGAGCCGAACACATCATGCTGGTGGACTTGGGCCGCAACGATCTGGGACGGGTATGTGTTCCCGGCACCGTCGAGGTGGTCGATCTGATGCGCATCGAATATTATTCACATGTCATGCACATCGTCTCGGTCGTGGTAGGCAAGTTGCGTGATGACATGAAGGCGACCGACGCACTCAAGGCGGCTTTTCCGGCGGGCACTGTTTCCGGCGCACCCAAGATCCGCTCCATGGAGATCATCAATGAGCTCGAGCCGGTCAAACGCGGTTCCTACGCTGGAGCCATCGGTTACTTAAGTTTCCAGTGCGGCGAGCTGGATACCTGCATCTGCATCCGCACCATCGTGGTCAAGGATGGTGTCGCCTACGTGCAGGCCGGAGGCGGCGTCGTCGCCGACTCGGTTCCGGCGCTGGAATATGAAGAGACCAGGAACAAGGCGCGCGCCATGTTCAAGGCTATCGAGCTGGCACAGGCACAGGAGGAATGGGAATGACGGTAGCGCATGTCCTGATCGTTGACAACTATGATTCATTTACGTATAACCTGGTCCAGTTCCTGGGGGAGCTGGGCGCCAGTATAGAAGTGTTCCGGAACGACCGGATCGATGTAGCCGGGATCATTGGACGCAAACCCAGTCATGTGGTGATTTCTCCCGGGCCCTGCACGCCCGACCAGGCCGGCATCTCAATGGAAGTGGTCCGGGAGCTGGGCGGTAAAATCCCCTTGCTGGGCGTCTGTCTTGGACACCAGTCGATCGGGCAGGTCTTTGGTGGCAATATATTACGTGGCAAAGAGCCCGTGCATGGCAAAACATCAGCGATCCATCATGACGGCAGGACGGTCTTTGAAGGTGTGGAGAATCCCTTCACGGCTACGAGATATCACTCGCTGGTTCTGGCACGCCCCATACCCGAGGAGCTTGAATTGACAGCCTGGACGGATGATAACGTGGTAATGGGGGTGCGGCACCGTACCTTAAAGGCCCTGGAGGGCGTCCAGTTCCATCCGGAGAGCATACTGACTGCACCTGGTAAAAAGATTCTTGAAAATTTTCTGAAGATGCACATATAGGGAGCGATTGATGCCGAACGAAATTCTTACATACGCGATCGACAGGCTTGCTGATGGCACGGACCTGACCGAGGCTGAAGCCGAGTCGGTACTCGAACAGATCATGTCAGGCGGCGCCAGCGAAGTGCAGACCGCGGGATTTCTGACGGCTCTTCGATCCAAGGGGGAGACGGTCGAGGAGATCGTCGGTCTCGCCCGTACCATGCGACGTTTCTCCGTGCGCGTGGACGTGGGGCAAGTAGACCTGGTCGATACCTGCGGAACCGGTGGTGACAAGTCCGGTACTTTCAATATCTCCACTACAGCTGCATTCGTCGTGGCTGGAGCCGAGGGACAGGTGGCCAAGCATGGCAACCGTAGCGCCACCAGCCAGTGCGGCAGCGCCGATGTGCTCGAATCATTGGGAGCCAACCTGAGTCTGCCCGCGGATCAGGTTGCCCGCTGTATCAATGAGGTTGGCATCGGTTTCATGTTCGCGCCGTTGCATCACGAGGCTATGAAACATGTTGTACCAGTGCGTAAAGAGCTCGCTATCCGCACCATATTCAATTTTCTGGGACCTCTGACCAACCCGGCGGGAGCCGAATACCAGCTGATCGGGGTTTCCGACCGTTCCTATGTGGAGGTGATCGCCTGGGCGCTCAAGGACCTCGGCTGCCGGCGCGGTCTCGTCGTGCACGGCTCCGACGGCCTCGATGAGATAACGATCACCGGTCCCACCGATATCGCGGAGATCCGCGAGGGTGAAGACGAGATATCACTCTATTCGATAACTCCGGAGGAATTCGGATTTGAACGTGCATCGAGTGCCGACATGCTCAAGGGAGGCACCGCGGACAAGAACGCGGAGATCCTAAAAAGCATACTCGAAGGGGAATCCGGCGTACGCCGGGAGATCGTTCTTATGAACGCCGGTGCGGCGCTTTATGCCGTAGGCGTTGCAAAATCATTGGAAGAAGGCGTCAGGCTGGCGGGGGAGAGTATCGATAGCGGGGCTGCGAAAAAGAAGATGGAAGCATTCATCCAGGCGACGGTAGATTACGCATAAGTGTCGGAGTTTCTCGAAAAAATCCTCCTCACAACCAGGGAAGATCTTCAGCACAGGAAGAGAAGGGTACCGGTTGATGAGCTTGCAAAGCCGCAGGAAACAAGGGCGGCCGGTTCTTTTGCCCGGGCAATAGCAGCCCCGGGCATATCGGTAATAGCCGAAATCAAGCGGGCCTCACCATCAAAGGGCTTGATCCGTCCCAGGCTTGATGTAGCCGCTATCGCCACGGCATATGAAAGGGCGGGCGCCGGCGCGGTCTCAGTCCTTACCGAGGAGAGGCATTTTCTGGGAAGTCTGGCAGATCTTCGAAAGGCCCGCGCCGCATGCAGTCTGCCGCTGCTGCGCAAGGACTTTATTATCGACCCCTATCAGATATGGGAAGCTGCAGCCAATGGGGCCGACGCGGTGCTTTTGATAGTTGCGGCTCTTTCAGGAGACGAACTGCAAAAGCTCCATGACGAGGCCAAAAGGATGGGGCTTGAATGCCTGGTGGAGGTCCATGATGAAGAGGAACTCAAGCGGGCACTGGAAATAGAAGCGCCCCTGATAGGCATAAATAACCGTAATTTAAGAACCTTTAAGGTTAGTCTGGATACTACCCTGAATCTGATAGAATCTGTCCCCAGCGATCGTCTGGTCGTCAGCGAGAGTGGAATCAGGGACCGTGCAGACGTTTCCCTCCTGGCGGCGGCGGGCGTGAGCGCCGTCCTTGTAGGTGAAACCCTGATGTGCAGTCCCGACCCTGGCAAAAAGCTGGAAGAGTTACGGGGGAAAATATAGTCTGCTTTTATGTAATATTCCTGCCAAAGAGGAAAAGAAGTCATTTTTGTCGAAACCTATCCCCAGTCCTTTGGGGCGAAGTTTGAGTTGTCAAAATTCTTAATGGCCAGTCTCTTTAAAAAGAAACCCGGTAAGCCCAGGGCGGGGCAGGCACCTTCAATGAACGAAGGTGGCAGTGACGCGCCTCCTCCTCCACCCAAAAAGAAAAAGTCTCTCTTCGGTAAAAAGGGTCCCAAGCAGGCTAAACTTGGAAAACAAAAGCCACCGAAGGGACAGGGCAAAAAATTGTTCGGTAACAAAAAAGACATGCCACCGGCGCCTCCCACACAGACTGCGGGCGATATTCCGGGTGCAGCTGCTTCCAAAGAGCCCGCCCAAGAGGTGAAGCATTTTCCTTCGGATCAGGATTCACCTCAGGCGCCAGATGAGGGGCAGCCCTCCAAGAAATCCATTTTCACCAGCAAGGGAGCAAGGGGTCCCAAGCCGGCAAAAGTCGAATCGTTAAAACCGCCCGAAGGGCAAAAGGAAATAAAGCCCAAGGAAAAGAAGAAAAAGGAAAAAAAGCCTAAGGGAAAGAAGCAAAAGGCTCCAAAAGGCGAGAAGAAATCTTTTTTGTCTTTCGGAAAGAAGTCACAGACGGCGGTTCTTGGACCTCAGTCAGGGGCTCCGATTCAAGCTCCCACGGGTGAGCCGTCACCAATGATGGGAGTTGGGCCGGGCGACCAGGATTCGTCTGGAAAGTCTTCTCGCTCGGCTGTATTTGGCAAAAAATCGCCAAAGGGAGCCGGGCAACCAAAACCGCTCAAGAAGAAGAAAAGTAAATCCGGCGGTATCGGTGGTTCAAAAACAAGTCCTGTGGGTCTGGACCTGGGAAGGACTTCCCTTTCAGCTGTGCGCCTGCGGCATCAGACAGGCGGATCGGTGCTGTTGTCGGCTGCTTTGGACAACCTCCCCGCAGGCTTGATCCAGGAAGGCGAAGTAAAGGATGTCGATGGTCTTGCCTTCGCGCTGAAGGACTTCTGGAAAACCCATAAGATAAAAGGCCGCAGAGTGACCATCGGCCTGGCGAACCAGAAAGTCGTCGTCAGGACACTGGAATTTCCGATGCTCGACGAAAAGGAGCTCAGATCGGCTATTGAATTCCAGGCGCAGGACTATATTCCCATTCCAATAGAGGAAGCGGTCTTCGATTTTCATATTCTGGGAGAAGTCACTTCAGAGGAAGGTATACAGAAGCAGAGGGTACTGGTCGTGGCTGCCCAGAAGGTGATGGTCATGGACTTCATCAATGCTATAAAGAAGGCAAAACTGACAGTTGATGGCGTAGACTTGCAGGCTTTTTCCATGCTGAGGTCTTTATCTGAAAGCAGCTTCCTTGAAGTCGAGGGGGAAAGGAAAGAGGCGATAGCAATCGCCAATATCGCGTCTGATATAACAAATATCGTCGTGACCACGGACGGTGAACCACAGTTCACCCGAATCGTCGCCTTTGGTGGAGACAATTTCACAAAGTCTATCCAGGATCTTCAGGGTTCGACTTATGCGGAGGCCGAAGTGCTGAAAGCCCAGATAGGGCTGGCAGCTCCGGGCGTCATGCGGCCTGAGGAAGACAGTGGCGGTATTGCGGAATCAACCCCGGAAGGCGCTGAGAGCCAGGGCGCGGCACAATCTGAAGAGACAGGAATCATCCAGGTGCCACCTGAGCCTACTTCCCCACAGGAATCAGGACAGGATACAGAGCCCGTTTCTGAACCACCGATGATGGGCACGCCGGAGACTGGTAACAAACCCGATAACGACTGGTCTCAGGGACCACCGGATCCAGAGTCTCCCGAAGAAATAAAGAAGGGCATAATGAGGGTTCTTGAGCTGACCGCTGATGCCCTTGCTGACGAAATACGCAGGTCGCTTGATTATTATATGTCTCAGGAACAGTCGGCTACCGTCAGTAAACTGGTTTTGAGCGGTGGCGGGGCGATGCTGGCCAACCTGGATCTGCACCTGGCTCAGGTATTCCCGTTTCCGGTTGAAATCGGGAATCCGTTGAGGAGGATAACGCAGAACAGGTCAGGTATTTCAGATGAAGCGCTAAGTGCCCTGGCGCCAAGGCTTGCGATTGCGATAGGCCTGGCGCTGGAGGATGAGGAGTAAGCAATGCCGAGAGTAAATCTTGTACCACAGGAAGAAAGGCAGCGGGAGCTCCGCCGCCAGATATATATTTTTCCGCTGGCGGGCGCGGTACTGCTGATCGCCGCGATGGGTGGCAGCTATTACTATTTCAACAGCGAGCTTAACAACAAGCAAAATGAACTTGATGCCAAAAAACAGCTGAACGCACAAATGAGCAAGGATGTAGCAGAGATAGCAAAATACGACGATCTCAAAAGTCGGAAAGTAAGCCGACAGACCGCCGTGACCAATTTATATTCACAAAGATTCCTGTGGTCGAGGACCCTAGATCATATCTCTTTTGTGATGCCGACCGATTCATGGCTGATCGATATCAAGGGCAACGTACCCGGCATCGCGACTAACGCGACCAGCAAAACTTCGTCTGCTCAAAAAAATCAGGCTCAGGATCTGATACTCGAAGGTTATACATATGAGATGGGTACTATCGCCACAATGATGATAAGAATCGGGCTTGTTCCGTCTTTGAAGGATGTCGTCCTGATCAAGGCGGAAAAAGAGGATTTGAATGGACGCATGGTGGTGCATTTCTCTGTAGGGGCTAACTTGAACCAGACCGCGGACACCTCAAAGACATCGGTGGCTCCGGTAACGGGAGAACAGGGTCCATCCGATGTCACGCCGACAACAGGCACGACGACATCGCCGACGACCGGCAGAACGACAACCGGTTCCACCACGAGAACGACCGGTACTACCAGTGGAACCAATTAGTGACTGGTTGATGATATGAAGAAACGAGACATAATTATCCTGGCTGCCCTGGGCGTCGTCGTCTTGATAGTGGCCTGGTACTTCCTCATTATCTCTCCAAAAAAGAGTGATGCGGATAAAGTCGACATCGAGTTGCAGCAACAGCAGAAGAAATACGATGAAGATTATGCGAAAGTAAAGAGGATAACCGAGGAGAGGACCGCGGCGCAGCAGACATCCGGCGAGCTTCTCAAGCTGAACAAACTGGTTCCGGCCGACGATCAACTGCCTTCCCTGATCGTCGATCTGCAGCACAGCGCCAATGAATCGGGAATATACTTTATGAAGATAGAGCCTGCTGAGGCAATAGCAGGAAGTGATGGGAATACGATAATCCCGATGGAGCTCCGATTCCAGGGGAGATTCCTGGAAGTAAATGATTTCCTGTATCGTGTCGAGAATTACGCCAGGATGGAAGGTAATGACATCAACATACCGGGACGGCTTATCAGCGTGGTCACGCTCAATATGAAAGAGCCTGATATAGAGACACCCGACCCGGATGACGGTCAACTGAAGAAATTC
>JBAZWE010000070.1:2125-3033 GCA_041660545.1 Thermoleophilia bacterium | reverse complement strand
ACTGGCTACACTAGGAATAAACGCATACATGACGGCACCGGCGCCACCAGCGCAAACGGGAAGTCGTGCCGCCCAGTCTTCGGCGAGTGATGCCGGCGCGGCGGGTTCGAGCGGTACCGGCGGAGGATAGTCAATGGCTATATTTTCAAAAATCGCAGATTTCAAAGGTTCGCCGTTGCTGGCGGCCGTGGCGATGCTCATCCTGGTGATCATGTCGATCGGTCTGGCCATATCATGCGGCGGAGATGAGCAGCAGACGACTCCTTCGCTGACGAAGGCTGAAACCAAGCCCAGCACGGGAACAACGCAAAGCAGGACGACTCCGTCATCGACTTCGCCATCCTCATCCTCGTCCTCATCCTCGTCTTCGTCATCGTCCTCAACTGACAGCCTTACCGCGTCAACGACGATGTGGGGAACTGTATTCAAATTCAGAAAAGATCTTTTCAAGCAGCAGGTGAATAAATCAGGCGCCCCAGGTGCGACCGGTACGACCAGTACGACCGGTACGAGCGGGTCCACGAGCGCCAGTTCCACAACACCTTCGACAACCGGAACCGGTACTTCTTCAAGCACCCCTTCTTATCCGAGCGGTGGAAGTACGTCTTCGGGCACTAGCGGTACATCCTCTTCCGGGGGCACATCGAGTGGTGGAACTTATTATCCGCCCTACACACCTCCAGCAAAGTAAGGTCATATCAAGGCTGTTGGCTGCCCTTCTAACATAAATAGCAGGTTCCATCCGCCCAAAAGGCGGATGTCAACGTTAAAGGTGGAATATCCAGGATGACAATTCAATATACGACAGCCGGTGAATCCCACGGCCCTCAGTTGACGGCGATTACATCAGGCGTGCCGGCGGGGCTGAAGATCTCAACCAGGGATATAAACCGGGACCTGGCCAGGCG
>JBAZWE010000070.1:0-2115 GCA_041660545.1 Thermoleophilia bacterium | reverse complement strand
TCATGGCCGCGGAGGCCGGATGAAGATAGAGAGCGATTCCGGCGAAATTACCGCCGGGTTACGGCACGGCGTGACCCTGGGTAGTCCCATCAGCATCACAATAAAGAACGCCGACTGGAAAAACTGGCGCGCGACAATGTCTGTAGAGAAAAAAGATACCGCCGGCAATAAAAAACTCGAGGTGCCACGGCCGGGGCATGCCGACCTGGCTGGAGTACAAAAATACGGGTTTGACGATATCCGCAGTGTCCTGGAGCGAGCCAGCGCCAGGGAGACAGCCGCAAGGGTGGCGGTTGGTGCTATCGCGCGGCGTATTCTCGATGAGCTGGACATAGAGATTGTAAGTCATGTCGTGCAGATTGGCGGAGCCAGAGCGAGAAAGAAAAGGCTGTCGATCGGTGATTTTGCCGGTGTCGATAAATCTGCGGTCCGGTGCCTTGATGAAAAGGTCGCCAAGGAAATGGTGTCGGCCATTAACGCCGCCCGCAAGGCGGGGGAATCAGTCGGCGGCGTCTTTGAGGTGATCGCATACGGTTTGCCGCCGGGTCTGGGTTCTTATGTCTCGGGGCCGGAACGCCTGGGAGGCCGTATCGCCTCGGCGCTGATGAGTATTCCAGCCATAAAGGGATTCGAACTGGGTGACGGGTTCTCACTTGCGGCGACACCCGGTTCGAAAGCACATGATGAGATATTTCTCGATTCAGAGAAAGGATATTACCGCAAGACAAATCACTCCGGCGGACTCGAGGGTGGCATGACCACGGGAGAGCCGCTGGTCGCGCGCGCCTGCATGAAACCGATTCCGACCCTGACGAAACCGCTTGATTCCGTGAACATGAGGACCGGGAAGGAGGCGCCTGCATTCAAGGAGAGGAGCGATGTCTGTGCCGTTCCTGCTGCCGCTGTGGTGGGAGAGGCCATGATGGCCATAGAGCTCTCCCGGGCCCTTCTGGAAAAATTCGGCGGTGACTGCATGGCGGACTTAAAGGAATCATATCTTGTATATCTAAGGAGATTGAGGGGCAGTTGGGTCCAACCCTGATTCTGATCGGGTTCATGGGTAGCGGCAAGACCACCGTGGGCAGGCGCGTGGCACACGATCTTGGCTGGGAATTTTACGATACCGACCTGCTGATCGAGAAGGAGGCGGAAACCAGCATCATCGAGATTTTTGAGCGTGATGGTGAATCCGCTTTCCGCGCAATCGAGGAGAATGTTATTTTCCACCTCCTGGATGAGGGTATCAACAAGTCTGGCGGCTCGGTTATCTCTCTGGGCGGTGGAGCAGTGACGATCGAGAGTGTCTACGGGCGTCTGTTGCACGAAAGCCTGGTCGTTCTGCTGGACGAGGATGCCGAAACCGCATTCTCCAGGGCATTGAACGGCAAGAGGCCGCTGGCAAGTGATCGCCAGGCTTTCATGCGGCTGTACGCGCAGAGGGAAGATACATATCGTTCGCTGGCAAGAATTGTAGTGCGGACGCCAGGCAAAAGTATAAGTCAGGTGGCTGAAGAGATAATCGACAAGATAAGTAAAGGGAAGGAAAAGGCTTGATACAGCTTCTTGCCAGCACCAGGAGCAAGGAATATCCGATCTTTTTAAGCAGCGGCGCGCTGGCTGAGATCGGCAATCTCTGGAAGTCCCAGGGCAGGCGTGGAAAAGTCGTGATCATAACTGACAGCAATGTTGCGGATATCTATCTGTACCAGGCCCAGGATGCTTTTCAAAAGGCGGATTTCAAAGTCGCTTCAGTGGTGGTGGGGGCCGGTGAAGAGGCAAAGAGCATCAGCCAAGCCTCCGAACTCTACTCGAGGCTCTATGAGCTGCAAACACGGCGTCGTGACACTATCTGCGCCCTGGGCGGCGGCGTGGTCGGCGACCTTGCCGGCTTCGTTGCAAGCACGTATATGCGTGGCATAGGCCTTGTCCAGGTACCGACTACACTGCTGTCGCAGGTCGACAGCAGCATCGGCGGCAAGGTTGGCATCAACATCGCTGAAGCAAAAAACTACGTAGGTTCTTTCTATCAGCCGGACATGGTTGTCACCGATCCATCATTGCTGAACACCCTGCCACGCGGTCAGCTGGTCGAGGGCCTGGCCGAGGTTGTGAAGT
>JBAZWE010000069.1:0-10144 GCA_041660545.1 Thermoleophilia bacterium | reverse complement strand
CGGATGGGATAACCGCTGAAAGCATCTAAGCGGGAAGCCCACCCTAAGATGAGTTCTCCCACTGGGTTAACCAGGTAAGGACCCTTGTAGACTACAAGGTTGATAGGCTGGATGTGTAAGCACAGCGATGTGTTCAGCAGACCAGTACTAATTGTCCGAGGGCTTGATTATAAGACACCATTAACCACTATGCAGTTTTCAGGGTATGCCGGAATCCGGTATGCCCGATGACAGATGTCCTGATTAGGGTAACTGTCATCCTGAGCAGGCTGCATATCATCCTAATGGGATGTTTGTCATCCTGAGCGAAGTGAAGGATCTGCTTTTTTCGAGATCCCTCGCATTTCGCCCTCAGAATGGCATCACAACTGAATAAAAGTTTCCGGTGATTTTACTGGCGGGGAAACACCTCTTCCCATTCCGAACAGAGAAGTTAAGCCCGCCGAGGCCGATGGTACTTGGGGGGGGACCCCCTGGGAGAGTAGGAAGTCGCCGGGATTATTTAAGTTAGAGGGACACGATTATTCGTGTCCCTCTGCTGATTTTAGAGCTTGGTATCGATTGTATCCCCGCAGCAATAGAGGCCACATCTGACGAATCGCGTGAAGGGCTGAGGGTCTGTACTGCAGAATATCAATGTTAGGTTTGTCATTTTGACAGGTATAAATACTGTCAGATGCAAAGAAGACTGAAGAAATGATTTGATCCCCAGACACTTCCGGCCGGCAAGTTCAATCAACCAGGAGAGGTTCATACCATGAACGGGGAATGGTTAAATATTCTTACCCCTCTACTAGTGGCGACAGCGGCTGGTGCGGCCATCGGGCTGGAGCGCAGTTACCATGGTCGCCCGGCTGGCTTTAGAACACATACTCTTGTATGTGTTGCGTCAAGCCTCCTCATGCTCGTCACGGTATACCAGGGAGAATGGTTTACCGGAGTAGCGCCGGAAACCGTCAGGGTGGACCCAACCCGAATGGCTCAGGGGATAATGACCGGTATAGGTTTTCTTGGCGCGGGCGTTATCATGCGTGAAGGGCTCAGCGTGCGGGGGCTGACAACCGCTGCTTCCATATGGATTACGGCTGCAATAGGAATACTCGCCGGCGTAACGTTCTACGTTGCTGTTGTAATTGCGACTATCATCACAATTGGGTCATTAACCATATTCCGAAGGATAGAAAGACGAATGCCCTCACAACTTTTTGCACGCCATACAGTCGTTTTCAAGCGAAACAATTATCTGTCAGAGGCTCAAATCAGAGATTTGCTGATACAGAATGGTTTTTCAGTCGCAAATGTCAGTTACCGAATGCTGGAAAATGGTGAGCAGTTAGAATATCGCATGACAGTGCGAACCATGGACAGAAAAAATGTTGAGAAGTTGTCTGTAGCCCTCATGGACTTGCCCTCGGTAGTCGGATTCAATATTTCAATGGAAGGAGATTAGTATCGTATATAAGCATGACTGTGCGGGCTGCATCCCGGGCTGAAACTGAATAAAAGTTTTCGTTGATTTTATTGGCGGGGAAACACTTCGTCCCATTCTTAAGTAGAGCATTTAAGCCCGCCGGGACCTGATGGCGCCAGGAGCGAAGGCCCCTGGGAGAGTAGAAAGCCGCCGGGATTTTTTAATAAAGCTTCCTTTCACGAGGTAGCTTTTTTCTTTGAAGTTTTGAGTTGCAGATTGACAACCTGTATTGCATGTCCTGATGTTTTTCTATATGTATTGCATTCATAATACAAGGAAATCTATAACTGGAATACGATAATTTCCCGGGGAGTCACTTAAGGCGGATATGGAAAATAGTATTGATAACGAAAAGGAAGAAATCTGGGCGCTGGAAGAGGCATATTTCGCAAACCTGTATAAAGCCGACTACGAGGCGGTGCTAGCCATCGTTCATGGTCAATTCCTCGCATGGCCGGACACTGCGCCCGAACCCATTGGCAGGGAAGGAAGCGCTCGCTTCATGAAGCAACTGGTCCCAAAGCCTATGTCATACACCTTCAGGATAGAGCGAGGGGGCATCCGGGTACTGGGCGAGGTTGTGCTGACTCAATACACCATTCACGTCGATTGCGCCGACACCGGCACAGTGGTGAAAACCCGATCATCGCGGATAACCCATACTTGGGTAAAAGAGGGCGATAGCTGGAAATTGCTTGGCGGCATGAGTTTGGATCAATGAGCCGATAAGGAATAACCTTTTATGAAGGCTCGGCCGGTTTATGAATCTGAATCGCAGGCAGGACAAGACCCGCAGTGTTTAATGAAAACTCGTAAAAAGGAACTTCAGGACAGGATTAGATGGTTAAGCCGAAACACAGTCACGATCCCGAAGGACTTCAGAATATTCCCGGTGTGGGGCCGAGTCTTGCCCGGGACCTCACCGATCTTGGCTATCGTCGTGTTTCAGAGCTTCGTGGTTCGGACCCCGAGCAGATGTACAAAAAGCTTTGTGAACTTCGTGGAGCGCACATCGATCGTTGCGTGTTGTATGTATTCCGGTGTGCGGTCTACTTCGCCGGCAATTCAGCGCATGACCCGGAACTTTTGAAGTGGTGGAACTGGAAGGATGCAAAATCGAACTGAGAATATTTGAAAACAACAATCAGAAGATCGCTGAGCTGGTTTCTGACAAAACAGAAATATGTAATGTTCAGGATCTCCTGGACGTGATGGCCGGCGTACATGGCGAAAGTGTTCAAAGCATCATAATTTATGAAAAGAGCCTTTGTCAGGGATTTTTTGATCTCAAATCCGGACTCGCCGGCGAGACAATGCAGAAATTTTCCAACTACAGGATGAAACTTGTGCCCGTTGACCGGTCGAACCCTCCTGTTGAGACTGAGGTTCCGGCATCGGAAAATGTGCGATCCATTTTGAAGCGTGCCTGCTACGATTGCCACTCCAATGAGAGCGTCTGGCCATGGTACAGCGGTGTCGCCCCTGTTTCCTGGGTGGTTGCGGTAGACGTAAATGCTGGGCGCGAGGAGCTGAACTTCTCCACGTGGAATCGCCTCTCCACGCAGCAGCAGGCAAGGAAACTACAGGAGAGTTCCGGTAAAGTCACGGATGGGAAAATGCCGCCCTGGTTTTATGTGGCAGTTCATCGTGATGCCGCCTTGTCAGCTGAAGAAATTACAGCGCTGCGTGACTGGGCTCGGAATGCAATTGCTGAACAAAAGTGAATCAGGACCTTCGTAGTCATTATGAGAGCCGACCGCGGGCGGCTTTTTAATTTCGGTGAATCATCTACTCAAAAGGCTATTTCCGAATGAATAAGGCAAAGTTGGGGTAAATGACTTGTTAATCCGCAAGATATTTATCTTAAATAAGGTCGTAAGTGCAACCGCCATTGATGAAAACAACAACTGATAAGCCGGAGTCAGACACTGCCGAATTTAATCCGCGTGTCTTTGCGGTGTTGATTGCAGTTGCTGTTGCCATAGGAGTACTGACCCTGACAGGGTGGGTCACCGGCAGCCGCTTTTTGACAAGCATCCGCGATGAATATTTCCCTATGCCGCCCAGCACGGCGGTGGGCCTGCTACTGACCGGTGGCTCCATGATGGTAACTGTCTTGTGGCCGAAAAATCCAGTCATCAGAACCATTTCCCGCTTGATCAATATTGGCTTGATGGTCCTGGCGACTATTATCATTCTGGAGGCGGTCACGGAAGTAGCCCCCGGCATGGAGGAGCGTCTCTTCGGTTTGAAGGGAGAGCTCAACGGTATCCCGCTTGGACGTATGTCGCCGATTGCCGCTGTCCTGTTCTTCCTGCTCAACCTGGCATTGCTGGTTTTCCATGGCAGCAGACGTTATGAGAGTTGGTGTCGAAATATTGCAGTAGAGCTGTCTCTGGCGGTTTTACTGACAGGCAGCGTAACCACGCTTGGTTATTTGTACGGTACTCCGCTGCTCTATGGGGGGGACATACGTCCGGTGGCTCCAACGGCGGGGTTGGCTTTGGCTTTACTCGGTGCGTCGCTTATCAGCGGAGCAGGCAATAGTGCCTGGCCCCTGAGTTATTTTGTGGGAGATACAGTAAGGGCGCGGATGCTGCGCTCAATTTTCCCGATTATTATCGGCTTGATATTCGTGGATGGCTGGATTGAATCTGTGGCAATAGTCGAGTTCGATATCAATCCGGTGCTCGTATCCGCCCTGTCCGCAACTTTCTTTCTGGCGCTGTCCGCACTGCTCATCGCTCGCTCGGCCTTAAAGATCGGCGGGGCGGTGGATCAGGCCAATGCCCGGCGTGACCGGGCGGAGGAGCGCATGCAAAAACTCAATCGGGAACTGGAGCGCTCGAATGCCGAACTCGAGCAGTTCGCCTACGTTGCCTCACACGATTTGCAGGAGCCACTGAGGATGGTGTCAAGCTACATGCAGCTTATCGAGAAGAGATACTCCGACCAGCTTGATGCGGACGCAAGGGAGTTCATCGGTTTCGCCGTTGACGGGTCCAGCCGGATGCAGATAATGATACGGGACCTGCTGGTGCTGTCGCGAGTCAGTACCAGGGGGAAGCCCTTCACGCGCACCGATAGCGGTCAGGCCCTGGACCTTGCGCTTGCAAACCTGGCGGTAGCCATCAGGGAAAGCGGAGCTGACGTTACGTATGATGACTTGCCCGAACTGAAGGCCGACCCTACCCAGCTCATGCAGCTGTTTCAGAACCTGGTTGGAAATGCCATCAAGTTCCACGGCGAGGAACCACCACGGATTCATATCTCGTCCGTGATAAATAACTCAGAATGGGTAATCTCTATAAGCGACAACGGCATAGGGTTCGAAGAAGGCTATGCAGAAAAGATATTCGTGATATTCCAGCGGCTGCACGGCAGGAATGACTACGAAGGTTCGGGATTGGGCCTGGCTTTATGCAAGAAGATCGTAGAGCGTCATGGCGGCCGTATCTGGGCTGAGTCTGAACCGGGGCGAGGCTCGGTCTTCTACTTCACAATTCCCTTAAAGGGGGAAGAGGATGGAACACAACACGATTGAGCCGGTTCATATTCTGCTGGTGGAGGACAATCCTGGTGATGTCAGGCTGACGGTGGAGATCCTGAAGGAAGCCAAGGTACTCAACGCGCTGGATGTCGCCGAGGACGGTGTGGAAGCCCTTTCTTTTCTAAAACGCGAGGGCCGTTTCGCTGACAAGCCCGCGCCGGATCTTATACTTCTGGATCTGAACCTGCCCAGGAAAGACGGGCGCGAGCTGCTCGCCGACATCAAGCAGGACCCTTCCTTGAGACACATCCCTGTTGTGATTCTCACTTCTTCCGATGCCGAGGCAGACATAATCAAGACCTATGATCTGCATGCGAACTGTTACATCACCAAGCCCATCAATCTCGATCAGTTCATGGAAGTGGTCAAGTCAATCGAGCATTTCTGGCTGACAGTTGTAAAACTGCCACCCAGTGAAACGTACTAGCGCCGGCAGGCCGACCGGTTCAGATAACGAGGCATGATGAATCAACCACAAGACAATAACAAGAAGCTGATGGAGGCTCTTAAGAAGCTGGGAGTACACGACCATCTATGCTTGATCTATGAGTCAAGGGAAGAACAGCTGGCCGCGGTCATTCCGTTTATGAGAATAGGCTTGGAGCGCGGTGAGCGCTGTGTCTATATTGCTGATGACAATACGGTGGCAACGGTATCAGAAGCAATGCGGGCGCAGGGCATCGACGTTGACGCCACCGTTGCGTCCGGAGCCCTTTCGGTCATAACCAAACGCGAGGCTTACTTAAAAGAAGGCCGATTCGACCCGGACTGGATGATCAATTTTCTAATAGACGCGGTGGCGGCAGCAAAGACTGATGGATACAGCGCCCTGAGAGCAACAGGAGAGATGACCTGGATGCTGGCTGGCGAACCAGGCGTGGAGCGGTTGATGGAATATGAGGCGAAGCTGAACTATTTCCTTCCGGAGTATGACTGCCTTGCCATCTGCCAGTACAATCGTGAGCGTTTTAGCCCCGAGATCGTAATAGATGTCATCCATACGCACCCCTTGGTCATCTATGGGAACACTGTCTGCAGGAATTTTTATTACGTACCGCCGGACGAGTTCCTTGAAGCCAAAAAACAGAGAGGCCTTGTCGAGTCCGAGCGGCTGCTGGCGGGTCTGGTGGATCGGGAACAGACCGAGCAGGATCTGGTTGATGCCCATCGACTCCTCGAGACAATCTTCGACCACACGCACTTGATGGTGGCCGTGCTGGACCCCCAGCTAAAATTTATCAGGGTCAATCGCGCGTACGCCAATGCAGATGAAAAGGAACCTTCCTTTTATCCTGGAAAAAACCACTTCGATCTTTTCCCGAATAAGGAAAACGAAGAGATATTCAGGCGGGTGGTCGAGACAGGTGATCCATATTTTGCCAATGCCAAGACGTTTCAGTACGAGGAGAACCCTGAGCGTGGAGTGAGCTACTGGGACTGGAGCCTGGTACCCATCAAGGCCGAGGGCGGAGCGGTGGTATCCCTCATCTTCACGCTTCTCGACGTGACCGAACGGATACAGTCGCAGGAGGCGATTATCAGGAGTGAGGAGAAATATCGCACCCTCTTTGAGGAATCGAAGGATGGCGTCATCACAGTCAGTCCAGGAGGAAAGATCGAGGACATAAACCCCGCCGGCGTCGAGATGCTGGGATACTCGTCCAGAGAGGAGCTGCAGGCGCTGGATTCAGCATATGAGTTGTACCTGAATCCGGAAGACCGTGATGTCTATGTGCAGACCCTGAAGCAGCAGGGGTTTGTAAAAAATTACGAACTCGATTTCAAGCGCAGGGATGGCGTGCCGCTCGTTGTATCGATGACGGCAAGCGTCACGAGGGATGAAAGCGGCAAGATAATCTCCTTTAGGGGGATCATGAGAGATCTGACCGCGCACCGCCAGCTGGAACAGCAGTTGATGCAGGCTCAGAAGATGGAAAGCATCGGGCGGCTGGCTGGCGGCATCGCCCACGATTTCAATAACTTCCTGACCGCGATACATGGATACATCGACCTGGCCGCCATGGAACTGCCTGAAGGCAGCCCGGCCAGCGACGATCTGATAGAGGCGAGGGCTTCGAGTGATCGCGCGGCTAACCTTTCGAGACAGCTGCTGCTCTTCAGCCGCCGGGAAAGCATCCATTTAAAGCCGGTTGATCTGAACCGGGTGGTTTCAGACCTGCTCAAGATGCTGGGCCGTCTTATCGGCGAGCAGTATGAGATCAAAGTAGAGCTGGCTGAAGACTTAAGGACGGTCAACGCTGACACCAGCCATCTGGAGCAGGTACTCATGAATCTGGCTGTGAATGCACGTGACGCGATGCCCGATGGTGGCGTTATCAATATCAGGACAGAAAATGTCGTTATCGAGCCGGGGTTTGTGAAGGTAAAACAGGAAAGAACGCCGCGTGAGTTTGTTGAATTGACGGTGTCGGACAGCGGTGTGGGAATGGACGCCGATGTCATGTCACATGTCTTCGAACCATTTTTCAGCACCAAGGGAGCAGGAAAAGGCACCGGTCTGGGGCTCTCGGTTGTATACGGCATCATCACCCAGCATGGTGGCTGGATAGACGTCGAAAGCATGCCCGGCAAGGGCACTATTTTCAAGATATACTTCCCGGCGTTGCACGTCACGCCAGTACAGGAGCAGCATGAGGAAATAGCTGCCGGCGAGATCGACGGTCACGGTGAAAGAATCCTGCTGGTAGAGGACGATGACGATATCAGAAAGATGGTGAATAAGTCACTGGTCGATCATGGTTATCAGGTCTTCCAGGCCGCGGATGCCGAATCCGCCCTGAAGCTCTTCGAGCGTGAGGAGGGCAAGATCGACATGACTTTCAGCGACGTTGTCCTCCCGGGACAAGACGGCGTATGGCTGGTCAACCAGCTAAAAATAATAAAACCCGGGCTGGCGGTTCTCCTGGCAAGTGGTTACAGCGCGAAAATGGATCAGCAGGAGATAAGCGAGCGCGGCTACCGGTTGATGCGCAAGCCATACTCACTTTCCGAGGTATTGATGGTCATCCATCGAATGGTCGGCAAGTGACCGGGCAATCCGTTTCCTATTGAACCAGGCCCGGTCGCGGAAATATCAGATAAAGATGCGCCGTGGAACCATCGTGTGTATGTTCCAGCCCGGATTGCCGGCAGGCTACGGGCTTCCCACCCGGATCAATGCATAATTATTACACTTTATGGGAAATTATACGCCGAGAAGAGCCATTCACTAAACACCTGTTGATGAAAAACGCTGAAAGGCAGCATGGGGCAGAAGACCCCGGCTGGTATCTGCAGTGGAACATGACAACACGTCGCCGAAGAAAAAGGCGACTGATGGATCTGGATGTGATAGTGCTTTGGCTTTGAAAGGTAAAAGAAAAAGCCGTCTGCTCGAGGCTCTGGAACGGTTGGAGCCTCACGATCACCTCTGTCTGGTCCACGAGTCCCATGAGGAGCAGTTGGCGGCCATTATTCCGTTCATTCGCATCGGTCTGGAGCGCGGTGAGAAATGCATATATATCGCTGACAGCAACACCACAGATTCTGTATTGACCGCCATGAGGCAGCGAGATATGAAGGTGGATGCGGAAATTGAGAGCGGAGCCCTGTCGGTGTTGACAGAACAGGATTCCTACTTGAAGCAGGGTGGATTCGTCCCCGACAGGATGATCGAATTTTTGTCGGCTGCTACCACTGATGCTCTAAATAACGGTTTTAAGACGCTTCGGGTCGCAGGTGAGATGACCTGGATCATCAACCATGAGCCCAGCGTCGAGGTATTGATCGAGTACGAAGCCAAGCTCAACCACTTCTTCGCTGAGTACGCCTGCCTGGCAATGTGCCAGTATGACCGGCACGGTTTCACTGCCGAGGCGCTTATAGACATCATCCGTGTCCACCCGCTCGTATTTTATAGCAACACGGTCTGCCGCAATTTCTACTATGTGCCGCCGGACGAGCTTCTGGAGCAGGAAGCGCAAAAAGGGTCGGCTGGACTGGAGCGGGAGAAACTGGATTCTGTGCTGGCTGAGCGGGAGCGCAAATACCGGGCGTTGTTTGATGAATCGAAAGACGGCATTCTGGAGTCGACTGTAAACGGTAGGATTATTGATATTAACCCCGCGGGTATCGAGATGCTCGGCTATTCGTCAAAAGATGAAGTGATGAAGCTCGTGTCCGCCAGAGAACTATGTAAAAAACCTGAGGATTATGACCGATATTTCCGTCTACTCAGCCGAAAAGGTTTCGTCAAGAATTACGAAATGTATCTGTTGCGTAAAGACGGTAAACCGGTGGTTGTCGGCATCACATCCAATGCGGTGTTCGATCGGGAAGGAAAAGCCGTCTCCTCGCGGGGCATCATGCGTGACATGACATCCCAGCGGTTGCTTGAGAACCAGCTCTTCGAATCACAGAAAATGGAGGCTGCAGGGCAGCTGTCGGCCGGCGTCGCTCACGACTTCAACAACTTTCTGACAGCGATCGATGGTTATATCGACCTGGCCGCGCTGGTATTGCCTCCTGAAAGTCCCGCTGTCGAAGACCTCAGGGAGGCAAGGGCATCATGCGATAGAGCCGCGTTGCTTGCCCGGCAGCTGCTACTCTTCGGCCATCAGGAATATGTGGAAATGGTTCCCGTCAACCTGAACCAGATGATATCGGATTTTCTAAAGGTGTTTGGCAGGCTGATCGGCAGCAACTATGTCGTTCAGACAGATCTCGATGAAGACCTGGATCCCATTAACGCCGATATGGGCCATATCGACCAGGTGCTCATGAACCTTGTGATCAACGCCCGGGATGCCACGCCGGGCGGCGGCGTCATCAAGATCAGTTCCAGAAATATCCTGATCGATCAGGGATTAAAGAAAACGATGGCGCGAAAGCCTGGCAGTTACGTTTGTATCGAAGTTCGCGATTGGGGTACCGGCATGGATGATGAGACAATCGCTCAGATATTCAAACCATTCTTCAGTATGAAGGCCAAAGGCAAGGGCACCGGTCTTGGTCTGTCGGTTGTGAGTGGAATAATGAAACAGCATAGTGGCTGGATAGATGTTGTCAGCGCGCCCGGAACCGGTTCAACTTTCCAGCTTTATTTTCCGGCAACGGACGCCTTG
>JBAZWE010000068.1:9413-10212 GCA_041660545.1 Thermoleophilia bacterium | reverse complement strand
CATATCCTTGGCGATGAAAGTCATAACCGAGTAGCAGAGGGTCAGTCCCAGGACCGTGCCGATGGTTATGCCCAGGATGGCCACGAACGATGACTCGAGCAGGAAGGCCTTCTGAACCATGCCACGCCGGAATCCGATTGCCCTTAGCATGCCGATCTGCTGACGCCGTTCCACCACTGCGCGTGCGGCGATAACCCCCAGCGCGGCGATTCCCACCACGAGCCCCAGGCCCATGAAGCCGGTCAGCAGGTTTTCGATCATGGTCATGGCGCGCATGGAGGAGCGGACGTTATCCTCTATCACGATCGTGTTCATGCCGCTTTCGTAAAATGTCCGCTGCAGCGCTTTCGAGGTGTCCTGGACATTCACGCCCGGTTTTGTTTTAAACCAGAACGAAGTCGGCGGTACGGGCCGCGACGACATCTGGGCGATTGTGTCTTTAGACGTGAAGATGCCCATGTTGGCATAGAAGGCGAGCGGCTCGATGATACCGATGACTTTCATCTGCGATACCTTGCCGGTAACCGGATCCCTTGTTTCGATGAACAGGTTGTCGGGAAGCTGGTCGTCCTCCTGGTAGACACCGCTCATCTGGAATGCGACCTCCGGGCCGCCCTCCTGGAAGTTGCTGTGGGTAGGCAGGAGAGAGGTGTGCACGACCGCCAGCCCAGGATTATCCTTGATCGCCCGCCAGACATCGGCGTCTGTCTTGTACTGCTTGTCTTTCATCTTGAATGTGTAGTTGACATTATCCAGGTATCCGGCATCCGCGCCCTGAACAATGAACTGGGACCAGTCC
>JBAZWE010000068.1:0-9403 GCA_041660545.1 Thermoleophilia bacterium | reverse complement strand
TCTTTTTGCCGCAGCTCGACACCGGCTGTCGCAAGGCTTCCGATGGCGGTGAAGTCGTCCGGGCTGATACCGTCCCCGCGCGACGCAAGGGTACCTTTGACATCGTTGACCGGGTTGGCGTATCCGGTCAGGCCCTGGATATCGAATCCTCCTGAAACCCTGGGTATATCGTCGTAGAGCGCCGAGAACGAGTTCATCATGGCCGCCATGAAAGTCATGGTGAAGATGATCAGGGAGAACATCGCCAGCGCCATGCCGGTGCGGAAACGGGTGCGCATGGGATAGTTGACGGAGATCTTGAGGATCGGCGGCAAGCCCTTCAGCCGCCCGAAGATGGTCACGACTGCCGCCAGCAGAATATCGGAGTTATACATAACCGCCCATATGGAACCGGCCACGACGGCGATGCCGGAGAGGATGAACATCTCCATTCCCGCGTTCATGTCTTGCGGCCAGAAAGGAAAAACCGCATTCCATACATATTCGGGAGGCAGCCACCAGGCCAGAAGCCCAAGTCCGGCAACGGTGAAGACGATCCGGTCCGGCAGACGGAAGAATCTGAGAACGAATGGCACGCCGATGATAAAGAAAGAGGTTCCCAGCATGAACATGCCGGTCTGTTTCGAGCTGAGCCCTTGCAGGGTAAGCAAAACGCCGACTACCAGCATGCCGATGCTGGCTATCAGCCAGCGCCGCCGCCGTCCGCTTTTCTGGGGCTCGGGGATATCGCGGATGGCGCGCACTATATTCAGGTGTCCCGTGCGCCACGCGGAAATTATGACCACTATATAGGTAGCGATCATGCCCATGGAGTAGGAGATCACCAGGCTTTTTACATTAAAGCTGAAGGAAAAGCTGAATTCCTCGAAACTGCCGAAGGCGCTCGCCAGGATCTGCACCATGCCCCAGCCGACGACTACGCCGAGCACGGTCCCAACGGCCGCTGCCAGCGCTGAGTATACGACACCCTCGAAGGCGAACACCTTGAGTATGTCACGGCGCTTGGAACCCATGGCCCTCATGACGCCGAGCTCGATCTTGCGCTCGGCGGCAAGCATCACAAAAATGAGGAAGATCAACAGAATGCCGGCGATCATGGAGAATTCACCGAAGAGCAGGAAGATGCTGGTGAAGCTGCTGGCGGCCTGTTCGGCCATGTCCAGCGCCTGCTTCTTTACCTGCCTGACTTCCAGATTGGTGCCTGCGAGTGCGGGTTCCAGCGCCGAGGTCACCGTGTCGGTGCCGTCAACACCCTCGAATATGCCGCCCTGGTTTGAGATCAGCACCATGTTGTACCTGCCGGGCATCCCGGTAAGCTCCTGCGCCGTTTTGATCGGTACGATCATCGACGGCGTGGTCTCTCCGGAGTTGCCGCCACTTTCGTAAATCCCGGCGACATTGAACAGGCGTGGTCCGGTCACGGAAAAGATCTGTACCTTGTTCCCTTCCTTGACATCGAGTTTTCCCGCTGCTTTCGCGCTCAGATAGGCATCCCCGCCCGTGAGTGATTCCACCGCCAGCGCCTGTCCCGATGCCGTCTCCAGCGGAGCTGTCTGGGAGGCGTAGTCGCTTTCGACGCCGAGTATTTTTAATTCGGGCAGATTCTGCTTGCTTTCCGGCGATGCTGCCGGGAACTTGTCTGTGACGATCGGTGTGAAACCGTCGGTCAGCCCGGAGGCGGCCAGCGCTCCGCTGATCTTGTCGACCTCGGCTCTGCCAAAAAACTGATCGTTGGTCTGGGCCTTGCCGGTCTGGTTGCCCATGTGGCTTTCCTGCTCGGCGAGGGCTTTGGCCTGCACCACCTCGTCGATCGGACCCAGCATGTCCATGGCGCTCTTCTTGACGGAATAATTCATCGTATCGCCAGTGGAGAGTGCCGAGGAGAAGAGCAGCGTCGTCAGCATCAGTCCGAGGACGATCAGGGTGGTCTGCGCCGGACGGCGGGTGATGTTTCGCACACCCATCTTGAAGAGGACCGGATTGCGCAGGGAGGCCACGACCATGATTGCGGCGCCGATTCCAAGCGCCACCAGCAGGCCGATCATCATGTTGTTGATGGGTATCCCGAAAAGTTTTTCCATGGACTATCGCCTGCTGTCAGGATCGGTCGAAGCGGTTTCCTGCGTTTCGTCGCAGTCTGGCTCGATACTGCCGCCGTCCGTATGCCAGAAGTGGCCGTCCTGGTCGATGAGGCCGTCACGCATGCGCACGATACGGTCGGCGCGCTCGCCGACTTCCTCGCTGTGGGTGACCAGTACAAAAGTCTGGCCCTTGTCCTTATTGAGGCCGCAGAGTACGTCCATGACCTGGTTCTGGTTCTCGCTGTCGAGGTTGCCGGTAGGCTCATCACACCAGATTATGGCCGGATTGTTGACCAGCGATCTGGCGATGGCGACGCGTTGCTGCTGACCGCCTGAAATTTCTGAAGGACGTTTGCGTGACTGGTCGGCGAGCCCAAGAGCTTCGACCCAATGCAGGGCCCGCTTGCGCGCGTCTCCAGGTTTTACTCCAGCCACCAGGGCCGGCAGCTCCACGTTCTCAACGACGGTGAGCACCGGCAGCAGGTTGAATGTCTGGAAGATGAAACCCATATTCTGGGCCCGGAAGTCGGTACGCGCGTTGTCGCGCATTTTGTAGAGCGCCTGCTCGCGGATCAGTACTTCGCCGTCGCTGGGTTCGTCGATTCCCGACATGCAATTGAGGAGGGTTGTCTTGCCCGAGCCACTGGGTCCCATGACCGCGACCATCTCGCCGCTGGCGACCTCGAAGTCGATGCCTCTTAAGGCATGCACCTGGACCTCGCCGGTGTCGTATGTCTTATGAAGATTGGTAGTGCGGATAATCAGTTCGCCGGCGACGGCCGCCGAATCCACTATTTTACTCTCAGACATGGCTCACTCCGATTCAAACTTGGTATGACGCGGAACATTATAACGAATTTCAGAAACCCGGGGACACCAGGCAGATCGCCTGCAGGATGGACCCGGATTCCACACGCAGGACGTAAGTCTACGATGTAGAAAAAATTCAACGGCGTAGAATAATCGATTAGCACGAGGTTGTCAAGACGGAATCAGGCTTCAGGAAAATAAGGCTCTACAAGTACCCGTAACGCTTTACATGAACCGCTCGAACCGCTCCTTTTGCGCTCCGCAGATGGGACATTTCTCCGGTGGCTCGTCGCGGCCGCAGAGGTAGCCGCACACGCGGCAACGCCAGACCGGTTTGCTTAAATGCTTACCTTCCGGGACATCGCCGGGGTAAACGCCCGCCGCGCGTGACTCCCTGTCCTGTGCCCTTACTTCCTCCGGCGGCCGGCGTTCGGGAATGGACGAAATCTCTTTCTCGCCGCTGAGTATGGGTCCCGACACGTAAAGCGCGCAATAACACATGCCATATTCACTCAAGTCGGGGTCGCGGTAATCGCAGGGGCAGATGATGTCGAGGTCTTTTTCCTTCTCTCCGGAGGAAAGGCGGCAGGGGCATGCCTGGTAGCCATAGCGGTTCCTGTTTGCGATCAGGCCTCGAACCAGGTCCCGGGTTACTTCAGTATCGGGGTTTAAATGGTATCCGGACGCTTCGGCGTCGTGCCGCAGGCGCTCGAACAGCTCATCGACTTCCTTTTCGCTGATTTCGCTCATGGATGCTCCAGAACGGTCATTTCTTCAGCTCCGCCTGAAGCTCGTCGGGGCTATAGCCTATGATGCACTTGTCATCATTAATGACAATCGTCGGGAAGGTCTTACCCGGGTTCCACTTGCTGATTTCTTCCGTCGCCTCGTTCTGCTCAGGCTTATCCAGGAGATCGACATCCACGACATCGTATGCGACGCCCAGGTCGTCAAGCATCTGTTTGGTCTTGCGGCACCACATGCATGTGCTCAGCGCGTAGAGCATGATATGCCCGTGGTCCTCGCCCTCGATGTGCCTGATGCTGTTTGTGTCCATGCGCCGTCCTTTGCCGGATTGATTTCGCTGATGGATTATCTTGAATGCGGTACTAACATTCAATACCATTTCCGGAAGATTCTAAACACAAGTGAGAGCTGGTATCGAGTGGAAGCTATTCATACGGATTGTTCCCATGTCTCATATTGAAGATCAGATACGGGGATTTGAAATCCTGCAGTTACGAGATTTATCTGACCATCCTGTTTGGCTGGATATAGATGACTTCGACCTCGTCGGTCGCAGTAAGAAAATAAATTATTCGATAATGGCCACTGAATAAGGTTCGACAACCTTCCCACTCGTCAAAAAGAGGGCGGCCTGCGCGAGGAAATTCTGCAAGAAGAAATAATTTCCGCATAATACGCGCCCGGTCAAGAGGCGTCAGGATATTAAGCTGCGCTTCAGCATACTGAGTTAACCGTATCCTCGCCAACCTGCTCTATCGCCGCCTTTTTAAACAGTTCGTTTACGTCCCTGCTTTTTGAGTATCTCTTCCAGCTCAACCATCTGGCCCGCGCGCAACTGACGCATCCCAATGCGGAGCATTTCCAATGCTTCCGGGTCAGCTTTCTCGATAGCCGTAGCGGTAAACGACAGAAGCACGCGGTAATCGTCATAACCTATGAGCACGGCTGCGGGCCGGCCGCGCTGGGTGATGATAAACCTCTGCTCGCCGGACTTGGCGGCCTCGACATGTTTCTTGGCCTGGGACTGAAGGTCGCTTATCGGGACTATCTCTTCCATGGCTGCTCCTAGCTTTAGACTTATACTTGTATATATTTCTAAAGCTAATACTAAAGCTATAGGCGTGTACTGGTCAAGGGGAGTGGGGTTGATCGTTTAATGGATGATGCTGGTCACGAGTGGGAGTTCGGAATTATATCACAACTGTGGATTATTGTCGCCATAAGAGACAACAGAGACAATCTTGTTGATGTGATTTAAAGAGACCTGTCTGCCCAACATCTGCTTGTTACGCGTACACTTGTGTGCGGTATTCAGTATTCCGAGGTTCGCCATTTATGGCTCCGACGCGGTCTCTCTGTCTTTGGACTGAAAGGGCTTTAATTATCCCAGGTTACTATTCAAATGCCGGATTCACACCTTGCATCATCGCGAGGAGAATTATGCGTTTGATCCTGTTATATTTTTCTGGCCATAAGCGTCAAAGCGATATCCACCTTCAAAAAGCCTGACGCAGGCATCGACGGCATCAGCATCAAAGGCCACACCCCTGTTTACTGACAATTTCCTCAAGTGCTTTTTCGATTCCCAGAGCAGGCCGGTAAGGCCGGTGAGAACTCATGGCCTCGACCACATCGGCCACGGCTATGATCCGCGACTCCACGTCGATATCTTCTCCTGAGACACCGTAGGGATAACCCGAGCCATCGAGCCTTTCATGATGTTGAAGCACGATTCGGGCGATGCCCCAGGGAAACTCCACATCCTTCAGGATCTCGTAACCGGTCTTCGGATGGAGCTTGATCATCTCGAATTCCAGAGGTGTTAGTCTGCCAGGCTTACTGAGAATCTCGGCCGGCACCTGTATCTTGCCCAGGTCGTGGATTGAACCGCCCATGCGGATTGCTTCAATCTGTTCGCTGTCAAGTCCCATCACTTTGGCGATAGACCGGGCCAGATCAGCCACCCGTTGCTGGTGCCCCGCGGTGTAGGGATCCCTGGACTCGACGGTATATATAAAAGCTTGGATGACACCGCCCATTGCCTTCCGCATTTCTGCCAGGGTTTTCTTGAGTTTTTCCTCCGCCCACATGCGCTCGAAGTGCTCATCGACTTCGCGGAGCGCCCGTTCAACAGCCGGCTTTAGTCGCTCCAACCGCTGCTTGAGGACATAATCGGTCGCGCCCCTTTTCATTGCCTCGATCGCGGTTTCCTCGCCCATTTTGCCGGAGACAAAGATGAACGGTACCCCATTACCGGCACGCTGATGATCCTCCAGCGCCGTGAACCCGTCGTATGACGGCAATGAAAAGTCTGAGAGGATGAGATCGGGCGAATAATCCTCGAGTTCTTTCAGGAATGCAGCCCTCGTGCTTACACAGACGGACTCAAATTCCATTCCCGTTTTGCGCAGCTCCCGCACCACCAGTTCGGCGTCCTCGGGAGAGTCTTCGAGCATGAGGATGCGGATTGGATTGCTCATTTCAACTCATCTCGGATTTTCACTGGCGTTCCTTCCTTTTTCGGAGCAACTCCACCAGCTTCACTCATGAGGGTTTTCGTTTAGTATCAGCCAATATAATCCCAGATCCGCGACAATCCTGGCGAACTTTTCAAACTCCACCGGTTTGGTGATATAGCTGTTAGCCCCCAACTTGTAACACTCTTCAACATCCCGGTCATCGTTTGACGAAGTCATCACCACGACCGGTATCGAGCTGGTCTTTGGATCGCTTTTTACTTTCTGCAGCACTTCCATACCGTTTACCTTGGGCAGCTTGAGGTCAAGAAGAATGAGCTTCATGTAATCATTAATGCACGGTAGCGGCGTGTCCGCACCGTTGCCAAAGAGGCACTCAAGGGCTTCAGCGCCATCCTTCACCCAATGCACATAGTTGGCAAGATTGTGCTTTTTCAGCGATCTGAGGGCGAGTTCGGCATCGTTGGGATTGTCTTCGACCAGCAGGACTTCTATTTTATTCAGCTCGTTCATTGGTTCACCTTTCTGTGGGAAGTGTAAAATAAAATGTCGCACCTTTGTCTACTTTTCCCTCCGCCCATACCCGACCGCCATGCCGGTGAATGATGCGCTGGACGATGGAGAGTCCGATGCCGGTTCCTTCAAATTCCTCTTCACTGTGCAGGCGCTGAAACATGCCGAACAGCTTGTCGGCATACTGCATGTCAAAACCGGCGCCGTTGTCCCTGACGTAGTAGATGCACTCGCTGTTTTCCCGATGGCCGCCGACTTCTATGACCGCGGTTGCTTTATTCCCGGTGAACTTTATGGCATTGGCAAGCAGATTGGACATCACCTGCTGGATCAGCACCCGGTCACCGCGTGCCGGTGGAGGATTTTCCACTTTCAAAACAATCTTCTGTTCTGGAGCGGCTGCCCTGAGCTCCTCGAAGGTTGATTGCGCCAGGATCTTCATGTCGATTACCGACGGCGTGAGCTGCTGGCGGCTCAGGCGGGAGAGTTCGAGGATGTCATTTATCAGCTCTCCCATCTTCCGCGCGTTGTCACTAACGACATCGAGCAGCCGCTTGCCTTCGTCGTCGAGCCTGTCGCGGTAATCCTCCACGATGATACGTGAGTAACCGTCAATCGCCCGCAGCGGCGCCCTCAGGTCGTGTGAGATCGAATACGAAAAAGTCTCCAGCTCCCGGTTGGCGGCCTCGACTACGGCGACACGCTGCGTCTGCTCCTCCGCCAGTTTGAGCTCGGTGATGTCCTGGGCCATGGAAGCGATGGCTTCCGGGTTTCCCATTTCGTCCTTCAACAGGGACAGGGTCTGGAGGACGGGTATCTTCCTGCCGGATTTGTCACGACTGATTCCTTCCACGTTACGGACTGCCCCACCCCTGATGCACTGCTCCCGCAACTCCCAGTTCTGCTCGTGGCGCTCCGGCGCAACGATGGCCGTGATCGGCCGGCCGACAAGCTCGTCGCTTGTGAAGCCATAGAACCGCTCTGCCTCCTGGTTTATCCTCAAGACATTACCGCTCAGGTCCTCGATGATGATGGGGTTCCTGCCATCCATGAAAACCTTGGACATCTGTATCAGCTCTGTCTGCGCGCGTTTCTTTTCGCTGATATCCTCAACGGTGGTAATGAAATATTCCGGTTCTCCGGATGGCTTGCGCACGCCCGAACCCGTCACATTTATCCAGATCTCAGAACCATCTTTGCGGATATAGCGCTTCTCCATCGTATAGTTATCAATCTCTCCCGAAATCAGACGGCGCACATATTCCAGATCATTCTTGAGATCATCCGGATGGGTAATATCCCGGAAGGTCAGCTCCATCAGCTCCTGAGGGGTGTAGCCGACGATATCGCTGAACCTTTGATTCACCTCGAGCCAGCGTCCGTCGACCCCCATGCGGGCGATGCCGATGGCAGCCTGTTCAAAAATGGAACGGAATTTCGCCTCGCGGTCCCTGATGTTCTCTTCCGCCACCTGGCCCTGTTCCTCGTACCTTTCTTTCTGCAGCCTGGCGTTGAGTTCGGGCGCCACGAAGCCGGCAATTATCTCAAGCCTCTGGATATCCGCTTCGTTATAATCTGTTTCCTTGTTGGCGATCTGAAACAGGCCGATAACCTCGCCTCGAAACAGAATGGGCAGGCTGATGTGGCGCTGGTTGGTAATATGATGCCCGAGCATGTTTGTGGAGGGCTCGTTTGAGTAGATGGCCTTTCTTTCCCGGATAGCCCGGCACCAGCTATTATCCCCCCAGGCATCACGAGGGAAGCTGATGTTTTTTTTCTGGACCTGGTATTTGCTCGGGATATGCCCGGCCATCGAGGGGACCACGAGGTCTCCGTTCTCATCGAGATAGCCGAATGCGCCGAAGGCGCTCTCCGTGGCCGGAAGAACCAGTTTCAGGACCTCGTTGTACATCTCATCGTCAGGAATGGTGAGAAAGACGTCGGCGCTCTCATTCCTGAGAGTGATTTCTTTTTCTGAACGCCGCAGCTTGTCCGCCAGGCCTGGCGGATCTTTTGTTTTATTCTCGCTCATTATTTATGTCTCCCGGGACTATCCGGCAAAGGAGCGGTTTCAACTGTACGGATGACCCTCTCTATGCTGAAAAGACATAGCATGTGTTGCCCGTCGTCGATGAGAAAACTGAAAAGATATTCTGTCTGGCTATTGCTTGTCATCGGGCAAGCTCCAGTATGCCAAGGACCAGCCTTTGGATAATATGTATAACTTCCCATTCCGGGGGGAGGGGTAAACCTGTTAAAGAGAAGTGTGAATGGCAGCTTCGGAAAGTTGACAGGCGTACGTTCGTACGCCTATACTGTTTCATCCCACTCTCACCATGAACAGGACGCCAAAACATTTCGACAGGATTCTGGCCTTTTACAGGGCGAATCACCGCATGCCCAGCCACGCGGAGATAGCCGAGGCTGCGGGCCTGCGCTCCAAGGGGACGACCTGGAAGCTGGTGAACCGGCTGGTGGAGCTGGGTTTCGTGGAGCGCGACGAAAAGGGGAAGCTGCTGCCCGGGCGGCGCTTTCACAGCGTGCCGCTTATCGGCACGGTCGAGGCCGGCTGGCCATCGCCGGCGGAAGAGGAGCTGATCGACACTCTGAGTCTGGAGGAGTTTCTCATCCGGCGCCCGGACAAGACCTACATGCTCAAGGTGCAGGGCGACTCGATGGCCGACGCGGGCATCATGCCCGGGGATATGGTCCTTGTGGAGCGCGGCGTCAAGGAGAAGGACGGCGACATCATCAGCGCGGAGGTGGACAATGAGT
>JBAZWE010000067.1:0-10390 GCA_041660545.1 Thermoleophilia bacterium | reverse complement strand
AAGCGCACGCGGACGGTTACGCCAGAGGGCAGCTTCCTCAAAATGCTGAAGCGCCGCTGCATTCTCCATGGCTTGGGTTATCTCCTCAACCAGACCTTCCGGCTTGCCGGCCATCAAGCGCTCGACTTTGTTGATTATCTTCCTGTAAGTGACAGAGTCTACCCGGCCGTCACAAGGAGCGAGACACAGCCCAATATGGTAGTTCAGACAGGGAGTCCCCGACCGGCGTCCGGGTTCCGGGCCCCGGCATTTGCGATAAGGAAAGATCTTGCCGAGAAGATCGAGTGTCTCCCGTAGCTTGCCCGCGCTAACGAACGGACCGAAATATGCCACTCGCCGCCGGTGAGGCTTACGGGTTATGGTCACGCGCGGGAATCGCTCATCCAGAGTGATGGCCACGTATGGGTAAGACTTGTCGTCCCTGAGCACTATATTGAACGGCGGACGGTGATGCTTGATGAAATTCGCCTCTAGGAGCAGCGCCTCGGTTTCATTCGTCGTTGTGACGAAATCGAAATCGTGCATGCGCTTCAGCATGCGGGAAATGCGTTTGTCTGATTCCTTTGGTCCGCTCTTGCGAAAGTATGACATTACGCGCTTGCGCAACGATTTTGCCTTACCGACATATAGAACTTTGCCGCTCGAGTCCCTGAATACATAGACGCCGGGGAGATCCGGCAGGGAATCGAGCAGCCGCCTCGTGCGCGCGGATGTGATTTCATTGGTCATTGGACTATTCCAGGGTGCAGTCAAAATGTGTACAGCATTAATGATAGCACCGGGAGACGTGGTTAAGGAGGTAAATTGAACAGCAAGAGGGGAGCCTTTCGGCTCCCCTCTTGCGTAGGTGGATTTAAGTTAAGTCCTGCCGTACATCCGTCTGCGGGGAACGGGAGGCGCGGTCGCAGAAGCAAAGCAGTTGATTAACGCCTCGACCGCACTGGTCTCTCATACCTGCACAGCATTCTTTGCATTTCGCCATCCGGACAGTATTACCTGCCGGGAGTCGTCGCATTCGCACAGATGCGTTTTTTACCCAGTAATATAGACGGCCGGATAAACGAAAGGATTCTTCAAACGAGCATCAGAAACAGGCTTATACCGCAGGTTATACCGGCAACTTTCGAATCAGGATATCCATTAGTTTTTCCCTGTCATTCAAAAGCTTATCCAGTGTTTCCGCTCCCGGTCTGGGAGCCAGCAGCAGCCCCAGCACCATGCCTGCAAGCATACCGACAAGCATGCATCTCATGCCGCTTTTGCCACAACGCGATTTTCTTTTGGAGCAACACATCACAAGCCTCCCTCTTTTCTATCTTGATAACAAACAGCGGGGACCTGTGGCCCCCGCTGCTGAATTGACCAGATGTTAATCTCTGTTACTTTTTCCGGGACTTGGCCTTCGGCTTGGCTTTCGCCTTGACAGCCTTTGCTTTTGCCTTCGGCTTGGCTTTTGCCTTCGGCTTTGCTTTGGCTTTGACAGCCTTTGCTTTGGCCTTTGGTTTGGCTTTGGCCTTTGGTTTGGCTTTCGCCTTGACGGCCTTTGCTTTTGCCTTCGGCTTTGCTTTCGCCTTGACGGCCTTTGCTTTTGCCTTCGGCTTTGCTTTCGCCTTGACCGTCTTGGTCTTCGGCTTTACCGCAGCCTTTGCCTTTCCCTTCAGCTTCAGCAGTTTTTCGATATCGCGCTTGAACGCTTTCCAGTCACGGCCATAAAGCCGGTATGGGTTCCAGGCGGTAACCGTCTTGGTGTGACGGTTGAACTCATGGAAGTTCGGGGCGCGCCCAAGCTTCCTGGCGATGCGTACACCTTCATCGATATAGCGCTCCCGGGTGGGCTTGCGTGGTTTTTCCAGACCCACGGTCACCTTCAACTCGCGCACGCTCATGCCCATACGAAGCGCCGGGTACTTCGCGTCTACCTTACCGAGTTTGACGAGCTTCTTCATCTCGTCCTTGGTGCGCCGTGCCGCCGGAATCATGCCAGCCTTGCGAACCGCGTTGGTCCAGCCACCGAAACGTGCCCTGATCGCCTCGGCGCTCGGACGGTTCGGTCCCTTGAGGTACCCGTGATAAGTCGGGCCCATGAGGCCGTCCTTGTCCACTTTCTTGCCCTCAGCCTTGAGTGCATTCAACAGGTCCTGGTCGGAATAAAGTTTCTCCATTGTCCTACCTCTCTATATCTCGCCCCGTTTAAAACGGAGACACTGATTGAGACCCTTTCAGGCCCCTCCTACCGTTCAACCCCTATTGGGGCTGTGCCCAAATTCAGTCCCCCGAGACTGAGAGTGCCGATTTTCTGACATAAGCAGACCCCCTGCTCGAACGTCATTTCCGTATCGATTCCCTGACCTTGTCCAGAATCCTGTGGGCGCATTCCAGCTTGGTTGCTTTCTCCACGAATTCGTCATTCCTGTCAGGCGTCAAAATTGTGATTTCGTTCTCTTCTGACTCGAAGCCGATGTCTGGTCTGGATACATCATTGAACACGATCATGCCAAGATTTTTTTCTTCCAGCTTCCGGCGCGCGCGCTCGATTTTATCCGCTCCAAACTCAGCCGCAAACCCAACTTTTAGTCTGCCATTACCATTACCTTTCAAGTTGGAAACGATATCACTTGTTGGCACTAGCTGCAAGTGAATTCCCGACTTCCGTTCAAGCTTTCCCATTGCTGTCTCGGTTGAAACCTTATAGTCTGCAACAGCGGCCGACATGAGCAGAACATCACATTTGTCGTATTCCACTTCAAGTACATTCTGTAGCTCGGCAGAAGTCTGAACGTCAATGTAAAGTATGCCAGGGTTGTGTTCCAGATTACAGTTTGCGGCGATCACGGTCACCGAAGCGCCCCTGTCCCTGGCTGCTTTTGCCAGAGCAAAACCCATCCTGCCGCTTGACCGGTTTGTGATAAATCTTACAGAGTCGATCAGCTCGCGTGTAGCACCCGCGGTCACCAGAATATCAACACCATCCAGATCCACGGAACGACTGGGTGAAAACAGATCGCGGACCCTTGCAAGTATATGCTCCGGTTCCTCCATGCGACCCTCGCCGATCTCCCCACAGGCCAGATTCCCGGTCTTTGGCTTGATGACATGAACACCATGCCTCTCGATTTTCGCCATGTTCTCCTGAACGGCGGCATGGCGCCACATACTCTGATTCATGGCCGGAGCGACAAACACCGGACCATCCATCGCCAGATAGGAGGAAAGCAGGAGATTGTCCGCGATGCCCGCCGCCATCTTGCCGATGGTGTTCGCCGTAGCCGGTGCGATTATCAAAAGGTCGGAGCGGGCCAGTTCGATGTGAGCGATATCTTCGGCACTTTCACCGGCAAATGCGTCCAGGGCTACAGCATGGCCGCTCAGGGCGCGAAATGTCGCCTCCCCGACAAAGTGTGTACTCGAAGGCGTTTGCACGACATGCACTTCATGGCCGTCTGATTTAAGTAAGCGCAGAAGCTCGACCGCCTTATAGGCGGCGATGCTGCCCGTTACTCCAAGGACGATGTTTTTTCCGGAATGTTGCATAGTCATATGCTGGATATATCAGCGGTTATGCATAATCTGCTGACGGTTACCAGGCTCCGCCGGGGATAAGCTGGGAATCTGACTGGAATCTTTCCGTGCTTCCCCAACTTAAGAACGTGAGCCTTTTTACTCCAAAGCGCTACGAGTCTACGTTTATTAAGCGCGATACCGGTACGAGATATTACCCGCAGCGATCTCTTCCATGGCGATTGTAAGAATGTTCCTGCTCCGCGTATCAACCAGCGGCGGCGGTATATCGTCTATGCTGCCTTCTTCCCGGTTACGATAATAGTTGTTGATCTGCCTTGCCCTTCTGGCGGCCAGAATCACAAGCGCGTACTTGGAATCGACCTTTTCCAGCAGGGTGTCTATTTTCGGTTTATTCAACTTGAGCCTCCCTCAATGCTTGTCTTTATTATCTGCTCGAGGTCATCCGCCGCTTGATCGACGGTTTGATTAACTATAATGTAGTCAAATTCTTCCCGCGCCGCAAGTTCTTCGCGAGCTCGCTCAAGACGGACCTTGCGTTCCGCCGACTCCTCGGTGTTCCTGCCTGCCAGCCTTTTGTGCAATTCCTCCATGCTTGGCGGCTCTATAAAGATGAGTACCGCTTCCTGCATCTTTTCCCGCACCTTCCGGGCGCCCTTGAGTTCTATCTCAAGGATGACGTTCAGACCCGACCTTAAGTTTTCCTTCACTTCGCTCTTTAAAGTACCGTAGTGATGTGAGCCATATCTGACGTGCTCGATAAAATCTCCCTCATTTACCCGCCTGTCAAACTCTTTCTGACCAAGGAAATTATATTCGCGACCCTGCTGCTCACCATCGCGCATCGGACGGGTAGTAGCTGATCTTGAGAGGATGGTGTTTTCCAGGCGGGGAAGTATGCTGCTTATCAAGGTCCCTTTACCGACTCCGGATGGACCGGTTATTACAAAGAGACGGCCTTGACGCCGCGTTGCCTCTCCTTCGGCGAGTGACCTTCTAGGGGCGAAAAAAAGTCACCAGCTCCCGGCGCTGCCTCTCGGAGAGACCGCCGACGGTCTTGTTGGGACTGATGCGGCAATGATTGAGCACCTTCGCTGATTTTACTTTGCCACAATTGGGGACGGCCAGTAACACATCAATAACCTTGGCGGTTTTGATGAATTCTGGCGGTGCGGCCAGAATCTCGTCTATCTTTATGACTCCCTTTTTCAGGTCTTTCTTGAGGCGCGCGCGCTGCGAGCGAACATCGTTGGCTCGCCGTAGCGCATCGAGGCGCTGCTCAAGTGTCCTGACAGGGGTGGCGGATGTCGGTTCGGAAGGAGACATCAGTGGCTATTATATGAAGTCGGATGCGCTGTTTGCAAGAAGATAACTATATAAGGTCCCGATTATCGTCAGCCGTTCCTACAAGTCGGCTCTTGTGATATTCTAGCGGCCGTAATATCTACCGGTATTTATAACGCCTTAGGAAAGGATTGTCATGACGAACAGGCTTCTCAAGATCGCCGCAATCGCTGCTGCCTGCCTGATGGCGGCAATTGCATGGACAGGTTGTGGAGGGGACAAGATCGACACCCAGGCCCTCGAAGATCTGTCCAATCTTCCCGATACGCTCACCCAGATGGAAGCTAACATGGATACGATGTCGAAGAAGATGGATGCCCTCTCGAAGAAAGAGCTGACAGTGGAAGTAGTCGAAGACGGCAAGACTACAAGCAAATGGTCACAGAAAGACGGGAGCTGGCGTTTTGATGATCCCACCGACCCGACAGAGTACATAATTTACAACAAGCAGAAGAACAAGACCTGGAGCGTCAGCGGCAAAACAGCGGTTGAATTCAGCGGAGCCAATGACATGGCAGCCTTAGGCTACAATCCGGCGACCATGCTTGGCCTCTACGCGCTGATACCGAAGACCGGTGGATCTGATGATGTGTGGGAATTCAAGATGGGTTCGGATGCGATTACCATCGAGTTCAAAGGCCCGGATGGCCTTCCCAGCAAAGTAACCTCAACCAGCTCTGGCAAGACAACCGTGACGGAGTTCAAGTATTCGAACGTCGGCTCTGTCTCGAGCAGTATCTTCGAACTTCCGGCAGACGTACAGGTCACGAGCGTGGAGAGTTCGGTCGGCGGCGACGGTTCCGCAAACGTTACGGTACCTAACGGTAGCGATTATTAGGAAAAGTTAAAATACACAGGCAAGTCACGCAGATTACGATAGGACGGTCCGCAAATGCGGACCGTCCTTTTTTCCCTGGTTTCCTTGAGAATTAATCGCGGACGATCCACGAACTCGTTTGTGCCTGATGCGCGGGCTCCTATGGTCGGTGTGAAATTCCAATCAGCTTCTCAACCGAACCCAGCCCCCGCTCATCCATAAGTTTCTTAAGCCCCTGGATCATACTGCCGGCTATCAGCGGATCCCGGAAGTTGGCCGTTCCCACGGCCACGGCCGAGGCGCCGGCCGCGAGAAACTCCAGCACGTCCTGAGCTGTCGTGGCGCCACCCATGCCGATCACCGGTACATCCAGCGCGGCACTCACCATGTAAACCGCACGCAAGGCAACCGGCTTGACCGCCGGGCCGGAAAGTCCACCGGTGACGTGACCTAATACCGGCTTAAGAGTCCCCGGGTGCAGAGCCATGCCATGCACGGTATTTATCATCGAGAGGCAGTCAGCACCACCTTCGACAGCCGCCGCCGCCAGCGTGACGATATCGGTCACATTGGGAGTTAGCTTGGCGATCAGGAACTTCGATGTAGCCTCCCTGGCAAGGGAGACAGCTTTCATGGTACGGTCCGGATCGCAACCAAGCGCCCTGCCGTCCAGTTCAACATTCGGACAGGAGATGTTGAGCTCGATAGCGGCCACTTCATCGATATCGTCGAGCAGCCGGGCACATCGTCCGTAATCTTGTGTGCGTTCCCCGGCTATACTGACGATCAGAGGAACCGGCAAGGTTTTCAGTTGCGGCAGGTCCCGAGAGATGAACGCCTCGATGCCCATGTTGGCCAGCCCGATGGAATTAAGCAGACCCGCGGCAGTCTCGTAGAGGCGTGGTGGATCATTTCCAACCCTCGGGTTCAGGGTGACGGTTTTGGGGATGTAAGCGGCAAAGGGAAATTCAGAAATATAATCACCGGCGATGATCCTGTCGGCTTCCAGGGCATCGAATGTTCCCGACGCGTTGATCACTGGATGTTTGAGTGTTAGTGGACCCAGGGTCGTGGACAGGCCTTCGGGAACTCCTACCATATCAACTCATCCGCCTCGAAAACCGGTCCTTCGCTGCAGACCCTCTGATAGCCGCTCGTGGTTTTGACAACACAACCCTGACAGGCGCCGATACCACAGGCCATATGCGCCGCGGCCGAAACCTGGGCTCGCGCGCCACTATCCCCGGCGATGCGCGCAACTTCACGCAGCATCGGGTCCGGGCCGCAGGCAAAAACCTCGGCGGCTTGCTCATCCCGCCTGCCTGAATTATCCGACAGGCAAGCGGAAAGCGGCTCGCTCACCAGCCCCCTGGTCCCAACTGATGCGTCCTCCGTGAAGACATCGACATAATAATCGCGAAACAGTTCGGCCGATACAGCCTGGCTTCGCGTCCGGAATCCCAGCAGACATTGCACATTGCGGCCGCTCGCTGTAAGCGAACGCGCCAAAAGTGCGAGAGGCGCTACGCCTATGCCGCCTCCGACCAGCAATGCGGTACCCACGCCCTGGAGATCAAAGCCGTTTCCCAGCGGTCCCAGCACACTCAACCTGTCACCAACCCTAAGCGTTGAGAGTTCGTACGTTCCCTTCCCAACGGGTTCGATGAGAATCCTGACCAGGTCTGAATCGATATCGTGGATTCCCAGCGGCCTGGGAAGAAGCGGGTCCAGAGACGGCCCTGCCTGCCTGACCATGAGGAACTGGCCGGGGTTTGCCGTTGCCGCTATCTCCCTGGCGACAAAGGAGATCAGACGGTAAGCTCCGACCGGGCGGCTCTCCACCACGGGATATTCGATCAGGCTAGCTGGAGCGGGCTTTGCCACCATGAAGCTCCTGAAGGTTGTGTAATTGTATTTCCGGGTCACGGCTGGCCTCGATGGCGGCTACCGCCGCTTCCGCGCCAGCCATCGTTGTAACGCAGGGAATTCCCGTGCGTAAAGTAGCGCGACGGATCTCATACCCGTCCGCGCGTGCGCCGCGCCCGCGGGGCGTATTGATAACACCGTCTATTTTTCTCATCAGGATCATGTCGACGATGTTGGGTTTGCCCTCCGTGAATTTCTTGACAGGTTCGGCGGGGACACCGGCGGTCTCCAAAGCTTCCGCGGTTCCCGACGTCGCCGTTATCCGAAAGCCCAGCTCATGGAGACGCCTGGCCAGCGGTATGGCCTGGTCCTTATCGGAGTCACAAATGCTCATGAAGAATGTGCCATCGAGCGGCAGCGTCTGTCCCGCGGCGGCCTGTGCCTTGGCAAAAGCGATGGGAAACGTCGTCGCCACTCCCATGACCTCACCGGTGGATTTCATCTCGGGTCCCAGCGTCGTGTCGGCGCCAGGCAGGCGCGAGAACGGTAAAACCGCTTCCTTGACCGTGAAGTGGGGATGAGAAGCCTTATCGGGAAGATTCATGTCGGCCAGCATCTGACCCAGAATCACACGCGTGGCCACCTTGGCCAGCGGCACTCCGGTCGATTTGCTGACGAAGGGAACCGTGCGTGAACCACGAGGGTTGGCCTCCAGCACATAGACCTCGCCACCCTTGACCGCATACTGGATATTCACCAGGCCGATGACGCCCAGTTCCAGCGCGAGACTGGCCGTGTTCTTCTTGATCTTCTCGATAAGCTCGGGCGCCAGCGAGAACGTTGGTATCACGCAGGCGCTATCGCCGGAATGTACTCCAGCCTCCTCGATGTGCTGCATGATGGCGCCTATGTAAACGTCCTTGCCGTCACAGACGGCGTCCACGTCCATCTCCATGGCATCTTCCAGAAATTTGTCAAGGAGGATCGGATGTTTTGGTGACGCCTGCACCGCGTCCTTGATGTAACGTTCCAGATCCTCCTGGTTATAGACGATTTCCATGGCGCGCCCGCCCAGGACATAAGATGGGCGCACCAGCATCGGGTAACCGATGCCCGCCGCGATATCGAGGGCTTCATCCAGGCTTCGGGCCATACCGTAAGGCGGATGTGCTATGCCGAGCTTGCGAAGCACCTCACCAAAACGGCCCCGATCCTCCGCCAGGTCTATGGCGTCCTGCGGCGTACCCAGAATCGGGACCCCGGCTTCCTCGAGGCCGGCCGCGATCTTCAGCGGCGTCTGCCCGCCGAACTGTACGATGACGCCCTTCGGTTTTTCATTCTCGACAACGTTCAATACGTCCTCGAGGGTTAGCGGCTCAAAGTAAAGGCGGTCTGAGGTGTCGTAGTCCGTACTGACCGTCTCCGGATTGCAGTTGATCATGATGGCCTCGTAACCACACTCGCGACTGGTCATGACCGCGTGCACGCAGCAGTAGTCGAACTCGATGCCCTGGCCGATGCGGTTGGGGCCGCTGCCGAGGATGATCACTTTCTCGCGATCGGAAGCATGCGCTTCGTTTTCCTCGTCGTAACAGGAATAAAAATATGGTGTCTGGGCCTTGAACTCCGCGGCGCAGGTATCGACCGACTTGTAAACCGGTATAACACCCGCCCCCTTGCGGGCGCTGCGCACATCTCCTTCATTCGCCCCAGTGAACTCCGCGATCAGGGCGTCTGAAAAACCGGTCTGTTTCGCGGCGCGCAGATCTTCCTCGTCAAGATCCGTCAGCGACCGGCCGCGCAGATATTCCTCGTGCAGGGAAATCTCCTTGAATTCCTGTAAGAACCAGGGGTTTATCTGCGTCGCGGCCTCTATTTCAGTGACAGATACTCCGCGTCTCAGCAGTTCGAAGATCAGGTCGTATCGTTCAGCGCAGGGAATGGCGATGGCAGCCAGCATGTTCTCGGTGGCAGCTTCAGCGTCAACATCGACATCCAGCTCACGGGAACGCATCGACTTGAGGAAAGACTCTTTGAAGGTACGACCCAGGGCCATGTTCTCCCCTACGCTCTTCATGTGAGTGGTCAGCGTGGCGTCGACCTTGGGGAATTTCTCGAACGCCCACCTCGGCGTCTTTACGACCACATAATCGATCGTCGGTTCAAACGACGCCGGCGTCATCCGGGTGATATCGTTGGGAATCTCATCGAGCGTGTAACCCACGGCGAGACGCGCGGCTATCTTGGCGATGGGAAAACCAGTCGCTTTTGATGCCAGCGCCGAGCTGCGGGAGACACGCGGGTTCATCTCGATCACAACAATCTCTTCAGTCTCGGGGTTGACCGCAAACTGAATGTTGGAGCCTCCGGTCTCGACCCCTATCTCACGGATGATCGACAGCGAGGCGTCACGCAGGCGCTGGTACTGGGCATCGGATAGAGTCTGCGCGGGGGCCACGGTTATGCTGTCTCCCGTGTGCACGCCCATCGGGTCGATGTTCTCTATGGAGCAGACGATGACGACATTGTCCGCCTTGTCACGCATCACCTCGAGTTCGAACTCCTGCCAGCCGATGACCGATTCCTCAAGCAGGACCTGGCCGATAGGACTCGCGGTGACGCCGTCTTCGACGACAGCGCAGAAGGAATCGAGATCGCGTGCGATGCCGCCGCCGTGTCCGCCCAGAGTAAAGCTGGGTCGCACGATGATCGGCAGTTTAAGGTTTTCAAGCTTCTGGCAGGCTTCCTTGACCGAGGTTGCCATATCGCTGCGTGGCACACGCAAACCTATGCGGTCGATCGCGTCACGGAAGAGCTCCCGTTCCTCAGCGCGCTGGATGGCTT
>JBAZWE010000066.1:0-10489 GCA_041660545.1 Thermoleophilia bacterium | reverse complement strand
GAGGACGAGCGTTTTTATGACCATGGCGGCGTCGATTACCAGGCGATCGGCCGGGCTGTGCTTACCGACATCAGCCAGGGCCGGCTGGCCGAGGGCGGTAGTACCATAACCCAGCAGTTAGTCAAAAAAGTCTATGTCACCGACGAGCGCAGCTTTACCCGCAAGATAGTTGAAGCGATACTGGCAACCCAGCTGGAACGTATCGCCAGCAAGGATACGATTCTCGAAAGATACCTGAACACCATCTACTATGGCGAGAATGCCTACGGCGTCGAGACGGCGTCGCAGACGTATTTCGGAAAGAGCGTTACCCAGCTGGATCTCGCCGAATGTGCCCTCCTTGCCGGCCTTCCGCAAGCGCCTTCGGCCTTCTCACCCAGAGGTGACATGGCGGCCGCGACCGAACGGCGAAACACAGTTTTACAGAAGATGGCCGACCTCGGGTATATCAACCAGGCTGCGGCACACGGAGCCGCCTCCCTGCCCGTAACTCTCAACATGGGAAGCGGCGCTGTCAGCGAGCCGTATTTCGTGGAATATGTCAAAAAACAGCTTATTGACAAGTACGGGGCAAAAAAGGTTTTCGAAGGTGGTTTGCGTGTACATACGACAATCGAACCCGGCCTGCAGGCCGCCGGGCTCGAGGCTATCAAAAATACACTCAACGAAGAGGGAGATCCGTCGGCGGCGCTGGTATCGATAGATCCCAGCAACGGCTATATCAAGGCCATGGTCAGCAGCCAGGATTTCAAAAAGTACCAGTTCAATCTGGCCGTACAGGCCAGGCGTCAGCCAGGCTCATGTTTCAAGCCATTCGTGCTGACCGCGGCCGTGGAGCAGGGAGCAGACCCCAAAAAGACCTTCTACATGTCTAAACAGATAGATATCCCGATGGCGGGCGGAGGGCCGCCATGGAAAGTCGCAACCTATGACTTTAAATACTTCGGTGTCTCCAGTCTGGAGCAGGGCATGCTTCGATCGGACAACACGGTCTATGCACAGCTGGTAATGGACATCGGGCCGGACAAGGCCAGGGACGCAGCGGAACGGCTGGGCATAAAAAGCCCGATGACCGCAAACCCTTCCATCGCGCTGGGAGGACTGGGGCAGGGTGTTTCGCCGCTGGAGATGTCCTCCGCATATGCGACCCTGTCAGCGAACGGCATGTATACGGAGCCGATAGCTATCACCAGAGTGGAAATGCCGGACGGCAAAGTAGATTATCAGGCGAATCCGCAACCAAAAAAAGTAATCAAGGACTGGGTAGCGTACGAGGTTACCAAGGTACTGAAGGCCGATATTGAAAAAGGCACGTCTGTAAAAGCGAATATCGGCAGACCAGCGGCGGGCAAGACGGGGTCGACCGAGAATCTGCAGGACGCCTGGTTTGTAGGTTACACCCCCGAATATGCCACGTCGGTCTGGATCGGTTTCCCCGACGAGCAGCTACCCATGACCGATGTACATGGAGGGAGTGTCTGGGGTGGCGGTTTCCCGGCGACTATCTGGAAAGACTTTATGCAGGAAGCGACCAAAAACCTTCCAGTGAAGGACTTCGCCTTGCCCAAGGAGAAGCCCGAGTTTAAAAAACTGAAAGGCAAGTACGTCATGTATTCTGGTGGAGATGCTTCGACCGCTCGTGACGACGCCTATGGAAACACGGGGCGTACGACTGCAGACGGCGCCAGTGACGACACTGACACGACCGATTAATCACCGTACGGTTCAGGCCTGTTTCGGTTTTACGCTATAAGGTGGAGCGGCGATCGCTGACGAACGTCAGCAGGCTTTGATTTCCGATCAGCACCAGGAAAAGATCGCCGGTAAGGGGAGCGAATACCAGCGCCTGGTCGGGCAGTGCGAGTGTCATCCGGGGAAGGCCTGTACCCAGTTCGGCGGCCAGGCTGGCGGCCGAAGACATGGCGGAGGCCGTATGAGCGGCGATGGCCTCGAGGTTGGCACTGTCTCCCGCTGATGCGACCAACAACCCATCCGCTGAGACAAGCGCCGCCGCCGTGAGGCCGTCGATATCCATGTAAGACGCCAGCACGTTATCAAGTTTTCGCGCCGTCGTTCTCCCGGTATCCGTCATTGTTCCTGCTCCAGAACCCCGATCAGCTTGTCAAGCTGATCCGCGCTTGAAAACTCCATTTCTATTCTGCCGCCTTTGCCGGTCCATCTCACTTTGACCGGGAGGCGAAAAGCTGAATACAGGGCATCTGTAGTCTCATCCATCAACTCCTGCCCCACAGGGAAATTCTGGGGTTCCTTCGGCTTGCGCCCGGGAGCCCCCACTTTTTTTGCCAGTCCCTCGGTCTGTCTAACCGACAGTCCTCCCTTGACGATCTTGCGCGCCAGCTTGCGCTGCGCGAGCCGATCGGAAACGGAAAGGAGGGCGCGCCCGTGTCCCTCGGTCAGCTTGTCCTGCTCGATTAATTGCTGAACCTCGTCGGGCAGATCGAGCAGCCTTAAAGTATTAGCCACCGCCGAGCGGCTGCGGCCCAGTTTTGATGACAGGGTTTCCTGGGTGATGCCGTAGTCTTCCTGAAGGTTGGCGTAAGCCCTGGCGGTGTCGATCGGGTTCAGGTCTTCGCGGCTGATATTCTCGATCAGCGCCAGCTCGAGGGACTCGGCGTCTCCTGCCTCCCGGATAAGGGCGGGGACAGTCTCCAGCCCGGCAATCCGCGCAGCACGCCACCGTCTCTCTCCGGCTACGAGCTCATAGCCCTCTCCACGTTGGCGAACAACCACCGGCTGAACAAGCCCAACGGCGCGAATTGACTCGGCAAGTTCCTCAAGCGCGTCATCGTCGAAGATGGTACGCGGCTGCCTGGGGTTGCCGGTAATTTGACTTAAAGGCAATTCATGATAAGGAATCTCATGTCCGGGCGACACTGACTGTTGACTTGCGGTATCAGGCTTGTTTGTATTTATCAGTGCGGACAGTCCTCGACCGAGGCCTTTGCTCGCGGGGTTTTTTTCGCTATTCACGTTCGACCACCTCCGTAGCCAGATCGAAATAGGCGTCAGAGCCCGAACAGGTAGGGTCGTAACGCGAGATAGGTTTACCAAAACTCGGAGCTTCGCTCAACCTGATATTGCGCGGGATAACCGTTCTGTACGTAAGCTCGGGAAAATGGGAACGCACCTCATCGACAACTTGAGTGGAGAGTTTTGTGCGCGAGTCGAACATGGTCATGAGCAGGCCGGCGATCTCAAGCCCGGGGTTTAAGCCCTGGCGTACCAGCTCAACGGTCTGCAGCAGCTGACCGAGTCCCTCCAGGGCGTAATACTCGCACTGGACGGGGATTATGAGTTTGTCGGCCGCAACCAGGGCGTTGAGCGTAAGCAGGCTGAGCGATGGCGGGCAGTCGACAAAAATGTAATCGAAGTTACCAGTGACCTGAGCCAGGGCGTCCGCGAGTACGAATTCACGGCGTTCACGTTGCGGCAATTCGACTTCAGCGCCGGCCAGGTCTGGTGTGGATGGGACGAGGTAAAGTTGCTCGACCTGTGTGGTCAATATAGCCGAATCGATTGACGCCCCGTTGGTGAATACATCGTAAACAGAGGAAGTACCAGCAAAATCATGAACACCAAGGCCATGTGTGGCATTGCATTGGGGGTCAGAATCCACAAGAAGGACTGTAGCTCCGGCCTCTGCGAGGCAGACGGCCGTGTTTACACAGGTCGTAGTCTTGCCAACTCCACCTTTTTGATTGGCAATGGCGTATATTTTGCTGAAACCGGGTCTTGCATTTATTTCTTGCACGCAGGAATCATATCAGAAGGACCGGACGGTGACTAGAAATCGGCAAGCGGCCTTTTCCTGGCCACGCCGGGTCGGCGCGGGTAGCGGTCTGGAGTCATCGCGGTTTTAGAAAATACCCATATATGGAGGTTCTTTGCGCTGGAATATGGTTTTATGGACTCTATGCGGTCAAGGGTTCCCCCAAGAAGTTCAGCCACACGGCCAGCCTGTTCTTCATCACCAGGCTTGCGGTCTCCACGCTGCAGAAGCGCCGATCCACCGATTTTAAGCAACGGAAAACAATATTCCAGCACTTCCGCTATCGAGCCCACGGCACGCGCAAATGCTATATCAAATAATGATCTTATCTCCGTGCGGCCTGCATCTTCAGCGCGCAAGGCGAGGACCGAGGCATTTGCGAGCCCTAGAGCGGCGATAGCTTTTTCGATAAACTCGCACTTTTTTCGCCTGGCTTCGATCATGGTGACAGTCATGGAAGGAAGCGCAATCGCAAGCGGCAATCCCGGGAAACCGGCTCCGCTACCAATATCGACCGCAAGTCCTGCTGATTTTGTCTCTGGAAAATCGATGAGACCCAGACTATCGCGAAAATGCATCGCGACTATATTTTCCGGCTCAGTGACCGCGGTAAGGTTTCTGTCAGACTGAGCTGTAAGTAGTTCCAGCAATTTCTCAAATGAGGCTACCTGCGCGCCGTCGAGATGAAAATCGGCTCCCAGGCCGGTTTGCCAGGTCATCGGCCCGCAGCCTTGACGTAAAGAGATAGCACCGAAATATCTGATGGTGAAACGCCGGCAATACGAGAAGCCTGCCCGAGAGAAGCCGGTCGCAAGCGCGACAGCTTCTCACGTGCCTCGATTGCGACTCCCTCCAGGTCGTCATATAGAAAATCTTCGGGAATCGACGTCTCCTCGAGATACCGCCTTTTATCGATATCTCGCAATTGGCGCAGTATATAGCCAGCGTATTTGGTTTCTATTTCCGCTCTCGATAGCGTTTCGTACGAATAACGGGAAAAATCATCCGCAATAATTGGTAATAACTCCCGAAGCGAAACTTCAGGACGGCGAAGTAGCTGCGAGAGCGTCTGTGCTTCGGTAAGCGGCGAACTTCCCAATCCAGCAAGCAATGCATTGGCGCTGTCCTGTGGTTGAATGCGGGTTGAATCGAGGCGCTCCAGCAGGGAGGCCAGTTCTGACTGGGATGCGTTTATAGAGGCCATGCGGGTGTCAGGAACAAGGCCCAGGGCATTCCCGGCCGGACTGAGCCGGGCGTGAGCGTTGTCATGTCTGAGAAGCAATCTGTATTCCGCCCGTCACGTGAACATGCGATATGGCTCATCGACCCCCTTTGTTACCAGGTCGTCGATAAGAACTCCGATATAAGCTTCATTTCTTCCCAGGATCAGGGGTTCATCGTTTTTCACATACAAAGCCGCGTTAATCCCGGCCATGAGGCCTTGCGCGGCGGCTTCCTCATAACCACTGGTGCCATTTATCTGGCCGGCGAGGAAGAGTCCGGCGACGGCTTTTGTTTCCAGAGACAGTTTCAGCTGGCTGGGAATAACGTAGTCATATTCAACTGCATATCCGGGACGCATAAGACGCGCCGATTCAAGGCCCGGTGTAGCCCTGATCACTTTCTCCTGGACCCAGACGGGCAGGCTGGTCGTAAGGCCTTGAAGATAAAGTTCACTGGTATGGCGCCCCTCGGGCTCGATAAATACCGGATGTCTTGGGCGATCCGGGAAGTTCATGACCTTACGGTCGATTGAAGGGCAATACCGGGGGCCCTTACCGCTGACGGAACCGGTTTTGATCGGCGATAAATGGAGGTATTTTCTAATCACACTATGGGTGTTTTCATCGGTATGGGTCAGATAACAGGGGATCTGCTCGGCCGGACTCACATCTGAAAATGGCGAAAAGGTCTGGACATCAGGGTCTCCCTGTTCCAGCTGGAGTTTTGAGGGATCTATGGATCGTGCGTCAATCCTTGGAGGGGTCGCGGACTGAAAACGCCCCAGTTCAATTCCGTTATCCGAAAGGCTCCCGGAAATGCCTATTGCGGGCGGTTCCCCCATACGGCCGGCGGGGAATCGCATCTCGCCAACGACTATCTTCCCATGAAGGAAGGTTCCGCAGGCGAGCACGACGGACCGGGACTGAATACGGCTTCCGTCCGTAAGCTCGACACCCCTAGATGTTTCACGTGAAACATCTAGGCTGGCGACCTGTCCTTCGAGTATCTTCAGGTTCGGCTCAGCGGCAAGCGCCCGCTTCATATTGTCTTCGTAGAGTTTCTTGTCTGCCTGGGCTCGGAGAGTCCTGACCGCGGGGCCTTTGCTCGTGTTTAGCATTTTCATCTGTATGAATGAACGGTCAGTGTTGCGTCCCTGTTCTCCGCCTAGGGCGTCTGTCTCACGAGTGAGCTGTCCCTTGCCAACACCACCTATTGCAGGATTACAAGGCATAAGGGCTATCTTCTCAAGGTTCAATGTCAACAGCAGGGTGGAACAGCCCATGCGCGCGGATGCCAGTGCGGCTTCGCAACCCGCATGCCCGCCACCAACGACAATCACGTCGTATGATCCCAAACAGATTTTGAGTTCGCTGGTTTGATTCATTTTCTATATTCCACACATTGATTTAACAGCCAGGTTCGTCTGTTCTGATGGTAACCGGTCGCGACTCCTGTTCGGCGATCCTCTGGCATAGCTTGCTAACATATATAGTGCTAGATATCAACATGCCGGCTTCATGCGCGCGCTGTCGTGAGGCCGCCTGCCTGCCAGCCAGCAGACCGAGCGTAGCCGCTTCGAGATAGCTACAGCTTCCGGCTGCCCGGCCGGCAAAAAAAAGACCCGGTAGAGTTCGTGCCTCGAGATTTGCGTCTATCTGGCCGGCGGCAAGTACGTAGTGGAGGACGGAATAAGAGGCTCGAGTGACCCAGGCTTCCGAAAGCCCCGTATGCATGCGCAATAGGCGCAGCTGGCTATCCCGGTTGCCATCGGACTGAAGCCCGTAGCCGAGCATCTCTCCCAACTGTCGGCCGTCGGCAAGGAGACGAATGCCGTATTTTGACTTATAATCTACCTCGTGGTCAAGTGACCTGATGTCCACCCGGGGCATTGTGGCTGCTTCAACCTCTATCAATTGTAATCCTGCATTTTGCAGGTATTTTGCCAGAGCATTGGCGGGTATTTCGCCGATTCTACCACCGGGGACGATCGAGCCGCCATCGTTGACTCTGGCCCGAAGAAAGGTCCCGGCCGCGATGACGACGGTTGCCGTGGAAAAATATTCCCCCAGTTTCGTGCCGACGATCCAGCCGTCCGCCGAAGGCTCCAGTGACGTAACCAGCGCCTGTCTTAATTCCAGCCCCTCTTCATTTTCCAGCAGTTCCTTGTAGGCAAGGCCCAGAAGGCGCCTGTCGATCAGCAGCTTTCCCGCCGGACGGCTTTCGGCTACTACTCCCTCCCGCGCAAGCGCGTCTGGAAGTCTTGCGCCAAGAGCGGTCATTTCCTCAAGAAGCAAAACGCGAGGATCGTCCGGGCCATCGATAAGCGCGGGAGTCGCCGGCGGATAGCCGGCAGTATCGAGGTTTATTGTAAGGCAAAGGGTGCGTGACCCCGCGGCGGCCGCTGCCAGGGATGCCTCAGAGCCCGCCGGCCCGGCACCGATCACAAGCACGTCGAATGAGGGAATATCCATCTGATCATTCATAAAAAATCGTCCGGCTCTTATTTGCCGATGCAGAATTCGTGGAAGATCAGATCCAGGAGCTCCTCGACGAATTCCTCTCCTGTAATCTCGCCCAGCGATGCCAGGGCGCCGCGCAGCTCCTCGGCAATGATCTCCTCCCCCAACCCTACCCTCAGGGCCTGGCGTGTAAGCGCCAGGGATTCAGCGGCGCCTTCCAGAAGACGTCGATGACGCTCCTGCGTTATTACCGGGCTTTCCAGCGGAGGCAATGTACCTCCCAAAACCATTGAGGCGATTTTTTCCTTCAGATCCTTCAGCCCCTGTCGTGTCATCGCCGAGATGACAACCGGGCGTGCGGGCAGGAGTCCCTGGTTGAAGCTTGGAGCGCGCCCCCTGAACATGTCGGCCTTGTTTACGACATATATCGCTTTCTCAGCTGGAACGGAGGTGATAAGCGCCCGGTCATGATCGTCTTCCCTTTCACTGCCGTCAAACAGGCAAAGCACAAGGTCTGCCTCCCTCATGGCCCGGCGGCTGCGCTCCATCCCTATCTGCTCCACCTCGTCACTCGAGGGTCTTAAGCCCGCCGTGTCGATCAGCTGCAGAGGAATGCCCTGTACATTGATAATCTCTTCGATTGTGTCCCGCGTTGTGCCGGGAACTTCAGTGACAATCGCCCTTTCGCGCATCAGCAGGGAGTTTAAAAGGCTCGATTTACCCACATTCGGCTTGCCGACGATGGCCGTCCGTACTCCCTCGCTGAGAACTCTTCCCACAAATGCGGTATCTATCAGCTCCTTGAGCCTGGACTCGATTTGCACCAGTCGCCCATCGATTTCGCTTCTGTCCAGTTCTTCCATGTCCTCGTCCGAAAAATCAAGGTTCGCCTCTGTGGACGCAAGGACGGTCATTATCGAGCGCCGGATCTCCCGGATTTCATCCGAAAGAGTTCCTTCGAGCTGCGAGAGTGCGACTTTCAGGCCGGCTTCGGTTTTAGCTGAAATCAACTGGGCGACACTCTCCGCCTGGACCAGGTCGATCCGTCCGTTCAGAAATGCTCTGCGGGTGAAGTCTCCCGGGCGCGCCAGATCAGCGCCATGCCTTAGAAAGAGGGAAAGGATGTTCTGCTGCGCAATCGGTCCACCGTGACAGTTGACTTCGACGATATCCTCGCGCGTATAAGTGCCCGGCGCCCTCATCAAGCCCACCAGCACCTCATCGATACGGACGCCGGTTTCAGGATCGCCGATAACGCCGTAATGCAGTGTGTGTGAATCTGATTGTGCCAGAGTCAGACCGCGATGTGAGCGAAAAACCCGCTCACAGATGGAAATCGACTCGGAACCGGTCATGCGCACGATGCCGATGGCGCCCGCTCCGAGCGGTGTTGAAATGGCGGCAATTGTCGGAAAACTATGCACGACGCATATTATATATCAGCGTAGGTCCATCGTCTGATGTCGGGATTTGTTCATGGGACTTTCTCGCCATGGAAGTCATGGGCACCCAAAAGGTTGGTCAAGGCGCGTTTTTTCTGTAAATTATCTCCATCTCTGGATAGCATCAGACGAGCTCGCCGCCTCTGTGGCATCATCAAGGTCATCGACTGCCGTGGAGGTTGCCTGCCGCAACCGCTTTTGTGGCGGATAGGATCCGCGGGCGTTTACGGTTCGGACAATAGGTTAATATATCCCGTACGATTCACGGCTCCCAAGGGGGAATCACTTTGGCAGAAAACAAGGAAGAGCAAAAAGGGACCTTTCATTTCTCTCCCCGTCCCAACCGCGCGGCACAGATCGATTGGCAGGAATGGGGAGCACAAGCATTCTTGCGATCGCTTAAAGAAGGAAAGCCGGTGCTGCTTTCCATCTCCGCGGTCTGGTGTCACTGGTGCCATGTCATGGATGAGACCAGCTTCTCCGACGACGAGGTCATCCGGCTAATCAATGAATACTACATTCCGGTCAGGGTGGATAACGACCGCAGGCCGGACATAAACAAACGTTACAACCAGGGTGGCTGGCCCACGGTTGCCATGCTTACCGCCGAGGGCGAGATTATTACCGGGGTGACATACCTGGAACCGGAAACGATGAAGAAGATGCTCAATGATATCGCCGGCCTCTACAGCAACAACAGGTCGGAGATCGACGAGGCCATAAAAAAAATCAAGGAGCAGCGCGCCGAGTTCGAGCGTCCGGCTCCCGGTGAGCTTAGTCAGGCGATAATGGCCCATGTCCTGGAAGTGGCGGGTGACGTTTATGACAAGGAGATGGGCGGTTTTGGAGCCCTGGCGAAATTTCCGTATGCAAACGTATTGAACCTGATCCTGACCGTGCTTGCGGAAGGTTCCATCGGCGAGCTGGAAGACATGCTCACGACCACACTCGACGCCATGGCTACCGGTGGCATGTACGATCAGCTCGAGGGAGGCTTCTTCCGCTACTCTACCAATCGCGACTGGTCGGTCCCGCACTACGAGAAGATGCTCGAGGACAACGCCGCTCTGCTTGCAGCCTATGCCGAGGCATCCCACATTATGAGGTCCGATGAATATGAACGGGTGGCACGCGACATCTACAGGTTCATGGAAACGGTAATGCGCAGTGGCGAAAACGGAGCCTTCGCTGGCAGCCAGGATGCCGACGAGGTTTATTACGGGCTTGATGAACCAGCCCGGAAGAAGCACGGAGCGCCCTACGTGGATCCGACGGTATATTCTGGCTGGAACGCTCTGGCGGCATCCTCGCTTTTGAGATGTTTCCAGATTTTTGGTGATGAGGAATATCGCGTGCGGGCAATCGCGGTGCTCGACTTTATCTGGAATAACATGTGGGACGCGAAGCTGGGTGTTTCCCATCTTCATGATGGAGGGCCACAGGTACCCGGCCTGCTGGCCGACACGGCTCTTCTGACCAGCGCCTGCCTGGATGCTTATGAATCGGGCGCAGGTGAGATATGGCTGAGCAGATCCACCCAGGCCGCCACCTGGATGCTGACGAATCTGGAAGAT
>JBAZWE010000065.1:0-10645 GCA_041660545.1 Thermoleophilia bacterium | reverse complement strand
CGTAGTGGATTCGCAAGTGAGCAAGCTGGACGAGAATGTCGAGGCCTATCTGAATATGTGGGAAAACCTCGAGGACCAGGGAGACAGCCCTCTGGACCTTGGGCTGGTCCTTCAGTTCAACAAACGCGATCTAAGCGATATCTTCACTGTTCCCGACTTGAACGATTTGCTCAATCACACGGACTCACCCCATGTTGAATCATGCGCGCTTACCGGCGTGGGCGTCTTTGAAGCGCTCAGGAATGTCAGCAAACAGGTCATAGCGAAGACGGAGTCGGGAGAATAGCTTCCGTTCGCCTGCTTTTGATCGCCTGTACCAGTCCCTCCGGCCCATCGACATCACCGACCTGGGTCCAGCAGCAAAAAAGGCTTTCCAACCTGTGTGTATCGCTTCCTCCCAGCTCTGCAAGGCCGTAAGTTTCCGCTATGCGGTGAGCGAGCCTGCTGGCCTCTTCGTCAGGCCAGTTTCCGTTATAGACTTCGATGCCATCGACCCTCGGAGCAACTCTCGCCAGGTACTCCTCTCCCATCTTCAGACCGCCTGCTACCCCGGCGAACGGATGCGCCCAGACAACCGCGGTCTCGTTGGGACGGCTTTTCCTGTCGGGTAATGGCTGTGCGGATTCAAGCGAGCGCAGGTAATCAAGCTCGGTCGAGAAAACCAGGAAGTCGCCTTCGACCGAGGTGATCTCGACACCGGGAATCACGGAAACCCCGGCGGGCGCCCTCCTTGCGATCTCGTCGAAATCGTCCATATCACCATGATTTGTTACACAGGCGACGGTCAATTCCAGCTGCTGTATGGCTTCGAGGTAGGAATCGATGCTCATCTGCGAGCAACGGCTGCCGGGAGACGTATGTACGTGAGTGTCAAGTCTCAAAACAGGGAATGAAGCTCAGACCTGCTGCTGCTCGTGGCTGGCGATGATCTCATCCAGCCTGGCCGAGTAACGCTCGAGCAGAGCCCTGGAATCTTCGAGGGTGTCGCCTTCTGCGTAGATCTCAAAAAGGGGTTCATCCGCTGACGGCAGCACCTGCGCCCATCCCTCTTCATGAAAGACCTTGATTCCGTCAAGGCGGCTGACGTTCTCCTCATGCTCGATGCTCTCGGAAATCTCGCGCATCGCGACACCCTTGAGAGACCACGGACAGCTCTTTGCCTCCCTGATGAGTGTCGTATCAGGAATCTGTGCCACAAGCTCCGAGATCGGCTTCTCCGAGACTGCCAGAAGCTCCAGTACCTTGCCCATGCTCATCAGAGCATCATGCGCGGGAAGAAAGCCGGGGAAGATATAGTCGCCGCCTACATCTCCGGCAAAAATAACATCAGACAGGGCAGCCGCTTCGGTCAAAGCCGCCTGTGATACCTTCGTCCTTAAGATCTCACAGCCGGTGCCTTCAACAAGTTCCTCGGCAAGACGCGAAACAGTAAGCGGCAATGCGATCCTGCCCTTACCCTCGCTGCCGGCCATCAGCTTCAACATTAAAAACAGCGTCTTTTCCGGGGAAATTTCATTCCCCTGCTCGTCCAGAAGGAAGATCTTCTCCGCGGCATTATCGATGGTTATACCCAGGTCGGCGCCGGCTGAGATAACCAGCTTCTGCACGCGGGTGGAGTCGGTTTCCAGCCGCGATGAAGTGATTGCTGTCTTGTCCTCGTCGAGGAATGTGTTCAGTCCGATTATCTCGGCGCCCAGTTTCGAAAGAAGCCTGCTGGCGATGAGCGAGGCACTGCTGAAGCTGTGGTCGAGGACGAAACGGAAACGGCGGGCACGGATCTTCTCCACGTCCCATGTCGCCAGAAGTCCCTGTATATATTCCTCTGTCGAGCGTGCCGGATACATCAGCTGACCGATCTCGGTGTAGAATGCCCGCCGATAATCGTGGCGGTTGAAATATTTCTCGATGTCGCGCTCGGTCGATTCGTGGATGGGGCTGCCGGGTGGCTCGAAGAAAAGGATCTGCATCACCTCGGGGTGCCAGGCCGAGACCCGCACATGAATCCCGCCAACGGCGTAGCCGCACTTGAGCTCGAAGCGGTTTACCGATGCCGGCGTTACCCTCATGTCACGCACGTTGACACCGGTGGAGTTCAGACCCGCGACGATAGCCCGCTTAATCATACGTGAGGCCGGGTGCTCGTCACGGCTGCAGCATACCTGATCGCCCTTGTCGAGCGTTGTGCCATACGCCATCGCCAGCTTCAGCGCCAGCTCCGAAGTTATGTCAACGTTCACAAGGCCTGAGACGCCGTCCTTGCCGAAAAGCGTGGAAAGCGCCCGCCACTCCCAGATGATGCTGGAATAGACGTGAGCGCCCGCCTCGATGACCTTAAACGGATATATCTTGACGTTGCTGGCTATCATGCTGTGGGCGCCGATGCTGCACTCGTCGCCAAGAGCGGCGTTGGAATTGATGGTGGCGCTGGGCTTGATATCGCAGTTCTTGCCGATGATGGCGCCGCTGACCTTGGCGCCGGAGCCGATGTATGTGTTCGAATCCACGACGCAATGGTCGGTCTCGGCATTGTCCTTGACGATGACGTTGTTGCCGAGGATGGAATAGGGCTGGATTTTCGCTTCTGTATCGATCTTTGCATAGTTGCCGATCAGCGCCGGCCCGCGGATGTTGTCCAGGCTGTCTAGGTTGAGCTTCTCACCGATGTAGATGTTCTCACGCAGCTTGATGCCGGGGATGTTGAGACTAACCTTGCCGTCGAGGGCGTCATGGTTAGCCCTAAGGTACTGGTTGATATTGCCAATGTCCTGCCAGTAACCCTCGCAGGGATAGCCGTACATCGGCTTGCCGCGCTTGAGCATCTTGGGGAACAGCTCCTGGCTGAAATCATACTTGGTGTTCTCGGGTATATATTCGAATATCTCGGGCTCGAGAACATAGATACCGGTGTTGACGTAGTCGCTGAAAACCTGTCCCCAGCTGGGTTTTTCCAGAAACTGCTTGATGTGGTTATCCTCATCGACGATGACAACACCGAATTCGAGCGGATTTTCCACGCTCTTTAAGGCTATGGTAATCATCGAGCCTTTTTTCTTGTGAAAATCGATCAGCTCGGTGAGGTCGAAATCGGTGAGCGCGTCACCGCTGATGACTATAAAGGTATCGTCGAGGTGTTCGGCGGCGTTGCGGACGCTGCCCGCGGTGCCCAGGGGGCTTTCCTCCACGGAGTACTCGATTGACACCCCCATCGAGGAGCCGTCTCCGAAATAACCACGGACGCTCTGGGGCAGGAAGGCTACGGTGACGACAATATCCGTCAAATCGTGCTGCTTGAGCAGATCTATGATGTGCTCCATGCACGGCTTGTTGACGATGGGAACCATCGGCTTGGGCTGGTTGCTGGTAAGCGGACGCAGCCTCGTGCCTTCTCCCCCTGCCATCACTACTGCCTTCATAAAACCCCTTTCAAGACTTTTCTGATTATGGAACGTATTTACAACCGCGCGCCGCAATTGTCAACCGCAGCCTGCCATGGATGACATCAGTCTGCTTGCCTGGCAACCTTCATGCCTCGCAGTTGAGATATGACGCCTATCGCGTATGCGACGCCCGAGAGCAATGACCCGGCCACGCCGGCCCAGAACAGCCACAAACCTACCTGAAGACCATTGATTTCGATGCCGGCCATGGCAAGGACGATGGCGACCATCAGGACGGCTGTGTATGCCTTTCCGAAAAAAGAAACGCGAAGCCGCGCCCCGCGCGCCTCAGCAACCTTATACCCAACAATCATAAAAATATCCCGGGCGACGACCAGTATTACGCCGACGAGAGGTAAAACCCCTGCAACAGTCAAGGCCAGTATGGTACCGCTGATGAATAACCTGTCGGCCAGCGGATCGAGTTTTTTTCCGAATTCCGTGACAGCGCCCGCCCTGCGCGCCAGCTGACCATCGAGGAAATCCGTAAGCGCGGCTACGAGAAAAACAGCCGTGGCGGCGGTGCTGGGGCCTGGTTCCGGCCATAGCAGCAGTATGACGATTACCGGTACAGCCAGGATGCGCAGCAACGTCAGAGCGTTGACAAAATAGGACAGGGTGGCCTCCTGTTAAATACGAAAAATTACCCGCCAAGCGGATTTGCATAAGATATCACAAGGAGGCGGGGTTACGTATTTGCGTGGGGAATACGGTTAATGACTTTCAAATTCAAACAAGGTCCGAAATTTTCGGACCATATCATTCGGGTGCGCGATGAAATGGTCGGGACGGCCGGATTTGAACCGGCGACCCCTTGACCCCCAGTCAAGTGCGCTACCAGACTGCGCCACGTCCCGAATCAAGGGAGAGTATATCATAAGGTCCCGACCGCGAGCTTAAGGCCGCCGCTCAGAGCATCACACGGATTTGATGATGCCGAACACAGCCCCTTGCGGATCCTGCAGGGTGGCAAAGCGGCCGACGCCCTCCGCGTCCATCGGCGGTACGAGGACCGTACCTCCAAGCTCCACGACCTTGGCGACGGTTGCGTCCACATCGTCCACGGAAATGTAAGCTCCCCAGTAAGCTGGAGCACCCATCTTCTCCGCATCGGGTGGTAATGTCATCATGCCCGCGACCTGCTCGTCTCCGACCTTGAAAATAATGTAGGGTCCCATTTCCCCCATGGGCATTTCTTCCACCGTCCAGCCCATGGTCTTCGTGTAAAACTTCTTTGCCTCCTCGACATCCTTGGTGAGCAGCTCGTTCCAGCTGAAAACCCCCTGTGTTTTCAAATCAAGCATGATGACTCCTTTCCCGGTTTCCATGAAAGCCGTATCCATGGCATGGCTCTATATCCCCGGGGGAGATTATTTTATTCATTGATTTGAAAAGTAGGGGGAATTACGCGTAAAGGGCGCTATTTACCGCTGCTGCCGAAGCCGCCGTCGCCACGATCGGACTCGGGAAGCTTCTGGACCGGCTCGAGCTCGATATGCTCGACCGGCACGACTACCAGTTGTGCGATTCGATCACCCACATCGATCTCAAAATCTTCATGGCCGGTATTCTGCATGATGACGATGATCTCGCCGCGATAGTTGCTGTCTATCAGCCCCGGTGAGTTGGTGAGGGTTATTCCGTGCTTGGCGGCAAGGCCGGAACGCGGCTGCACGAAGCCCGCGTAGCCGGTGGGAATGGCAACCGCGATGCCTGTCGGCACCAACGCCCTCTCCCCCTCGCCCAGCGTCAGCTTCTCGACGCTGGAGAGATCGAGGCCAGCGTCACCTTCTCCATAGGCACAACCGGGAAGCCTGGCTTCGGGATGAAGTATTTGCAGTGGTACTTTCATATTTTTTATTCTATCAAAGAAGACTTTCAAGCCGGGAGTGGATAGTCGATATCTTTAGGACCCTGCCCGCTTCCAAGCCCAGTAAGCAAATGCCAGAATCGCCAGGCCGACAATAAAAGATGCTATGGCTCCCGCATATTTTTTCTTTGTCACACCCGTGACAAAGCCCCACAGGACGCCAAACCCTCAACCTCCGGAAACCACAGCAATAACATACCAGTACCACATGTGGATTACCTCTTTTCCAGTATGGAATCCTAAAGCGCGACGGTCTCATAGTTTAAGCTAAAGTTATTATGCCCGCACCTGCGATTTTAATACATACTGATGCCGCTTCAACAGATTGATTCTTTTAGTGTTTGAATCTGGCAAACCTGGTAGCGTCTTCTTCGAGCAGCCGCGCTTTTACAATCACGCCGTCCGGAGTATTCTCCAGTTCAACGTCGGTACCAACCCGGTATATATCGCCGATCAGGCGCCCGTCACCATAAGGGAAGAAGAGCTCGACAGCGACCATGCGCGAGTCGAAGAATTCCTTGATGCGCCGCTTGAGCTCTTCCATGCCGGCGCCATTCAGCGCCGATATAAAAACCGCGTCGGGATATGTGCGCCTCAGAAATGATTCCTGATCTGCATCGAGTCTGTCGGTCTTGTTCATAACCAGAAGTCGCGGGATCGAGGCGGCCTCGATCTCATCGAGCACCTTGTCTACTGAGCCTGTCTTTATCTCGAGTTCGTCTTCAGGGATGCTGGCGTCGGCGACATGTACTATCAGGTGCGCCACAAGGGTTTCCTCGAGAGTGGAATGAAAAGCCTCGACCAGCTGATGAGGAAGTTTGCGGATAAAGCCCACCGTGTCCGTCAAAAGAAAAGTCTGACCCTCGAAGTCGTAGGCGCGCGTGGTCGGGTCCAGCGTCTCGAAAAGTCGGTCGTTTACCGATACTCCCCCCTTTGTGAGTGAGTTCAGCAGAGTCGACTTGCCGGTGTTCGTATAACCGGCCAGCGCCACCAGGGGCAGGCGCGATGCCAGGCGGGAGCGACGCATGACTTCGCGTGAAGAGCTTACATCCTTAAGGCGCCGCTTGAGGTGCGATATGCGATTGCGGGCAACCCTCTGGTCAACCTCCAGCTTCGTTTCACCGGGGCCACGGGTGCCGATGCCTCCTCCGAGACGTGAAAGCTCGATGCCCTTGCCTCGCATGCGGGTCAGGTTGAATTGAAGCTGTGCCAGCTCGACCTGGAGCTTGCCTTCGGCTGAATGGGCATGCTGTGCGAAGATGTCCAGAATCAGCGCCGTGCGGTCTATGACGCGTACACCGAGCCGGTCTTCCATGTTTCGCTGCTGGGTAGGTGTAAGCTCGTCTTCAGCCACAACAATGTCGGGTTTCAGACGGCCGATTTCCTGCTTGAGCTCGGTCAGTTTTCCCTTGCCGAGGTATGTATGGGCCACGGGGTGGTCCAGGCGCTGTATCATCTGGCCGGTATATTCGGCGCCGGCCGTTGAAATCAGTTCACGCAGTTCCGCCAGCGGCTCGTAACCATCCTCGTTGCGGGAAGGGCCCGAAAGGACGGCTATCAGGTAGGCTTTTTCAACGTTCTTTATCAGAAAGACCCTTCGCTTCGCTCAGGGTGACAGTCAAACTTTTTTCTCAACGCGCTTCCGCGTGTAATAGCAAAGTCTAAGATAGGTCGTGGAAAATCGCCGTTACGATCAAAGGTTGTCCTTTATCCGGTCCAGCGCTTCCTTGATCCTCTCTTCCGGCGCGGTCAGCGAGATGCGCACAAAACCCTCACCACTGGGACCGTATCCTGATCCCGGAGGCACGACAACCGCGCACTTCTCCAGGACCATCTCGGCGAATGATGCGGACGTATAACCTTCAGGCACGGGAATCCAGATATAGATCGTTCCCTTCGGCGGCGTGACATCGATTCCTATTTCCTTCAGGGCGCCCACGACCAGGTCACGCCGGCGCTGATAGAGCGCGCACATGTCACTGACGCATTGCTGTGGGCCTGTCATCGCCGTGACAGCTGTACGCTGCAGCGCCTGGAACATGCCGGAGTCCATGTTCGTTTTAAGCCGCCAGAGAGCCTCGATGATGGTGGCGTTACCGACTGCGGCGCCCACCCTCCAGCCAGTCATGTTGTAGGTCTTGGAAAGTGAATAGAACTCGATACCCACATCCTTGGCCCCTGGGGTCTGAAGAAAGCTCGGGGCGACATAGCCGTCGAATGTAATCTCAGAATAGGCATTGTCATGGATGATGGCGATGTCGTTCTTGTGGCCGAAATCGGTCAGGCGCATAAAGAAATCGTCCTCGATAACGGCGCCGGTGGGATTATTCGGATAGTTTGCAAAGAGCATCCTGGCGCGATTAAGCGTGTCAGGATGAATCGCATCCAGGTCCGGCTGGAAATTCAACTCCGGCTTTAATGGCAGTGAAATGGGAGTCCCTCCGGCCAGAATGGGACCGCCAGCGTATACCGGATAGCCAGGATCGGCCGCCAGGCAGACATCACCCTCATCGAGAAAATTGAAACAGATGTGAGCAATACCCTCCTTGGCGCCCAGCAATGGGAGAATCTCGGTCTCCGGGTCAAGGTCGACATTGAAGCGTTTCTTGTAGAAGCTGGCCACTGCCTCGCGAAATTCATCAAGGCCCCTGTTGTTTGGATACTGGTGATTGGCGGGATCGGCGACCTGACGCTGCATCTCTTCGACGATATGCGCCGGCGTTGGTGTGTCGGGATCACCGATGCCCAGACTTATGACATCGACTCCCTGTTTTCTTTTTTCCGAGACTTTCTTCTCGATTTCCGCAAACAGGTATGGTGGCAGGCCGTCCATGCGCCGCGAGAACCTCATCTTCTAGAGCTCCTTGATTTGTTTGATAAATTCATCAGAGATGGCGCCGGTATAGACCTCTTCGGCTGGCCCGGTCATAATCACGTTCATTTGAAGATCGACCTCAATCGACAGACTTCCACCCGGAAGGTTCACCGTCATCGGGCTGTTGACACCACGGGTGCGCATTGCGGCTACGGCTACAGCGCAAGCTCCCGTGCCACAGGCGTTGGTCTCCCCCACTCCCCGCTCCCAGACCCTCATCTCGACCTCCGATGAGCCGGTGACTTTCATGAATTCAACATTGGTGCGGTTAGGAAACAGTTCGTGGCGCTCTATGGCCGGTCCGATCATCCAGAGGCTTATATCTTCCAGGTCATCGGTCTCGATAACACAGTGGGGATTTCCCATATCGACATATGTGAATTCAAACTCCTCACCCATGACTGTCAGCTTCTGACCCAGCGCCTCGCTCTCGGCATCGACTCCTTCAAAACCGACGATACCCAGGCCGCCCAGCCGGGCTCTTCCCATGTCGACCCTGACCTGTCCGTCAGGCAGCAGAACTGGCGCGATGATGCCTGCATCCGTGTCGATTGAAATAACCGAATCCCTCACGTAGCCCTGCTTGGCAAGATAACGCGCCAGCATGCGGATGCCGTTGCCGCACATCTCTGCCTTGCTGCCGTCGGGATTATATATATCGAGCCGGAACCCCGCCGACTCAGTGCCGCTCCAGAGCAGGATGCCGTCGGAGCCTATACCAAAATGGCGATCGCATATCAACGAAACCCGGGCAGGCGTCATTTCAAAATCAAGATCGGCTACCGCAAAAATCACGTAGTCGTTGCCCAGACCCTGCCACTTTGAAAATTCTGTTTGAGACGTCATGAAAAGTTAATACCCGTCAGTAGATTGATTATGCCTATGCGATCCGATTAGCCCGATGATCTCTTCGATGGCAGCGGACGCCGGGCGCCCGGCCAAGTCGATTCTAACAATATCGGGCATCTTTCGCATCCAGGTCAGCTGCCGTTTGGCATAACGCCTGCTCTTTTGTTTTATCGCGGCGGCGGTCTCCTCAAGGCTCGAGCGTCCGTCAAGGTATTCGCAAATATCCTTGAAACCTATGGCCTGTTCGACAGTCCTCGAGACCGTCATCCGGCGTGCCTTGTCCACTTCATCGATAACCCCGCCCTTCAGCATGCTGTCTACGCGTTTATCGATTCTTCCATATAGTTCATCGCGCGACTGGACAAGACCGATACAAAGCACCCTGTAAGGGGAATCAGAAGACCAGAGCCTGTCGCGTTCAAAAGACTCGTGAGGTTCCTTTGCCTCTGCTGCCTCCAAAGCCCTTATCAGACGGCGGTGATTTCTGCTGTCGATCGCGGCCGCGGCTTCCCGGTCAAGCTTTTTCAGTTGTACCATGGCCGACGCGGCACCCTGTTCATTGATAAGCTCTTCCCACTTGTTACGCGCTTCCCTGTCACCCTTGCCCGCGAAGCTGAGACCGCCGAGTAGAGCGCGTATATATAATCCCGTTCCTCCGACCACCAGAGGCAACTTCCGCCTCCCATCAATATCACGGATGATCTCACCTGCCTCTTTCGCGTAAAGCCCGGTGCTGTATTCAGTGTCCGGCGGAATGACCCCCACCAGGTGATGTGGAACAACTCCCAGCAACTCCGCGTCCGGCTGGTCCGTAAGGACAGGCAGGCCGGCGTAGAGCTGCATTGAGTCAGCAGATACTATTTCCCCGTCCAGAGATCGCGCCACGTCCACTGCGATTCGGCTCTTACCGACCGCGGTCGGCCCGAAGATGGCTACGATGAATATCCTGTTCCCTGAAATGCTGTTCATGTTATTTGCCGGCCTTGGAAGTGAGTTCCACCCGAAAGATTAGACCATAAAAACAAGCAGAGACGCCTGGTTCAACGTCTCCGCGGTACTAAAACCATAATCCGGATCAGTTAAGCGCTTTCCGGCTGCCAGCTCTCATCGAAACGTAATACCTTAAAGCGTTGCATGGCGAACTCGTCTTCCGGGTTGATCCCGGCTTTCTGACAGGCGATTCCGATCTGGTGATCGATACTGTCGACTCCCTCCAGATCGGGCAGCAGGACACCCCTGCGATAGTCACAACTGACGATCACGCCATACCGCTTGCAGTCCAACTGGTCGGGAGTCTGGACCGGCTCGGGAACGCTCAGTACATCAACACTGAATTTAAGGTCCGCCAGCTCATCCTCGATCACGGCGTTAAACCGTGGGTCTCCAAATGCTGCTGATTGGGCGTTACGCACGATCTCGTGGCCCAGGGACGGCTCCGCGGGCTCAAGCGTGCCTATGCATCCCCTCAACTCGCCCTGCTTCTTTATGCTTACAAAACATGCGGCGCGCTGCCTGTAGAATTCTTCATTTGGTGGATCCGGCAGTTGGCTGTACTTTATCGCTGCGTTTACGACCTCTCTTGCGAACATTGCAGGGTTGGCGCTGGGTGTGATT
>JBAZWE010000064.1:0-10694 GCA_041660545.1 Thermoleophilia bacterium | reverse complement strand
TCCATGACAAACATCGGCGCTCCCTTCTGTGCCAGGTCTTTTATCGCTCGCCACAGGGTCATTGGGTCCGCGAGATGATGCAGAAGGCTGTTGCTGATCACCACCCCGTACTTCACTTGCACAGGTTCGATGCCCGGCAGATAGCCGTGCATCAGCCGGACCCGTCCGTAAAGCTCCGGCGCCTTTTTTAAAAGATCGTTTCCCAGACGTAGCATCGCTTCCGAGCCGTCGATGCCATGAACGACGCAACGGGGATATTGCCTGGCAAAACGCACACTTATGTCACCCGGACCACAGCCCAAGTCGACAACGGCTCCGCTCAGTGCATGAGCGGGAAAAGCCTCCTGAAAAAGCGAGATAAAATAATCGTGGGGAACCTCGAAGTCAGCCTCGGCGTATGCAATGGCCTGGTCTTCCCTATCCATCAGCTCTTTTTCAGGGATCCTCTGCAATATCTCTTCCAACGCTCAGGCCTTTAAAGGCACACCAGTCGGTCAGAGGCACATGCGGTGCCTCATCCTTATGACGATTCGAGCGCCCGGGCCACCTTCTCCAGCTTTTCGCGGGCCTCGGTACCAACCTCCGTCAGCACGGGGTCCGAGTCCATGCCGGCGCCCTTCATCATCGCCTCGGGATCGATGATCCTTACGATGGAACCGCCCGCCGGATCGGCCTCGACCGTTACGTTACAGGGAAGCATCAGTCCTACTTCTCCCATGTGTGAAAGGGCCTTGTATGCCAGTGGCGGGTTGCAGGCGCCGAGAATTGTATACGAGCGGAACTCCTCACCCAGTTTTTCCTGAAACGCCTTGCGAACGTCAACGCTGGTCAGTACTCCGAAACCTTCAGCCTTCAGCGCGCTGGTAACTTTCTCGACTGCGTCATCATAGGATTCGTCGAGATGTACATCGAAGCTCATTGTCTGTGCCTGTGTCATTTCTTCCTCCTCATTCTGGTAAGCAAACACCTGGTCTGAACTTCAAGCCTTTTTTGGCTTTTTAGGTGGCAGGCTTTGCGCGTAAACATATGAATTATTAAGCCATTGCTTCAATTTGACCGGGTCATCATAGATAGATGGAGGCACGGTCACGTATTCTTTCATAATGCGTCCCGGCATCGGCTCAAAAGGCGCCGACTCGTCATGCATTAATAGTCTTGCGCGGTCGCTTTCCGATAATCTGAGAATCATGTTCTCCTGATGGAGTCCGGCGAACATGTTGCCGTTGAAAAATGCCGCCGGATAACCGAACATCTTGCGCAGCTGCGCCCCGGGCAGATATGCCGCCACCGCTTCCGTAAAAATTCTCACAAGCTCGTCCGGCGCCGGTCTCCATTTCATCTTACCCATGAGAGCTACCCCCCCGGGTCCTTTTATATTCCTCTTTTAGCTCTTCATGTTCACGTACTGGAGCGGCACACCCATGTCTTCGGCCTTGAACATCGCGATTACCTCCTGCAGATCGTCGATCTTCTTGCCCGTTACGCGCACCTGGTCCTCCATGATCTTGGCCTGCACCTTGAGCTTGCGCGCCTTGATCATCTTGACGATCTTCTTGGCGATGTCGCTTTCTATCCCCTGAATGATGTCTATATCACGCTTGATCATGTCACCGGCGGCCTGTTCAATGTCCTTGTAAACGAGGGACTTGGCATCGATGCCCCGTTTGGTCAGACTGGTGATGAGCTCACCCTCGATCGCCTTCATCTTCATCGTATCCTCTGTGAGGACATGTATCCGCCCCTCTTTCCTGTGAAGCGTTACCTCGGATCTGGACTTGCGAAAATCGTAGCGGGTGGTGATCATCTTTTTCGTTATGTTCACGGCGTTATCAACTTCCTGCATGTCCAGCTGGTTGACGATATCGAATGACGGCATCTTTAAAGCTCCTCCCCGGTTTTTTACGGCAACCTCTCCAGACAAACGCCCAGCCACAACCTGTACGTTTTAGACTGCCCCGATAGCCACAGGATTCAACAATTTACATTTTCTTTACAGGATCGTGACAGAACGATTACCTGGATTACGACATTATATATAGATAATAGTAATCTGGTCAGGGATGGTAGCCATGCACCGCATCAGGATAATAACAGCCTCTTTGATTTTCGCGCTCGCCGCGGCGCTGGCTCTGACGAGCGCGCTGGCCTGTTCGGATGATTCAGGTGACCTGCCGGCTGACGATGCCACGCCGGAAACCTCAGTATCAGGTTCCAACGATGTGAAACCAGCCGTACTGCTCTTCGCGATCGGTATGCATATCGAACCACTGGGTTCCACGCCCAGCGCCCTCGCGGGCAATGTAGCGCGCGGCGGCAACAAATCCGGCGCGGATTACAATAACGGGCAACTTTTCAATCGCCACGTCAAGGACATCCGCACGCTGGCGGACATCATCCACACACACCAGGGAATGATGACCGTGCAGGCGCAAACACCATTCACCAGCATCGCTATCAAGAGAGGCGACACAATACTGGCCGACCTGGCGGCAGCCGGCAACGAGATCGCGCTTCACTTCCATGAGGACGCTCACCTGGGGAGCAACGCGGATTCGCTGCCCTCCACGACCTGGTGCGATGTCATGAAAGAAGAAATCTCACTCGTCCGGCAGGCCAGCGGAGTCAATAACATACGCTACTGGAGCGGCGGCAACCTCTATACAGGCTTGCTCGACGCGGCAACCTGCGCCGGCCTGGACGTAAACAGCGACTGGAAGAACCCCCAGGAACAGAAAACCGCAAGTGAGCTTATCGGTGTCAACCCCTGGCGGCCGGCCGGAGCTTCCAACGGCAATGACGTAAGCCGGTTTTCCAGCCATGATCCGGCAGGATCCGTGGTCTTCTTGCCAGAAGGCGATTACAGCCGCACCGACTTCGGCGCCAGTGGCAGGTCCGAAACTTCGGGCGGCGACGAGGCCTACTTCCAGTTCCTCAAGGAGAGCCTGATGAAATCCCTCGCATCATCCCGGTCCGACGGGGTGAACGTCTTTCATTTCACGGTGCACCCGGGCGAGTTCCGCGGCGACCCGCAGCATCCGTATGAGGTGATAAACCGCTTTCTGACGGAGGTCGTCGATCCCCTGGTCGCTTCCGGACAGGTCCGCTGGGCTACATTCTCACAGATGGCGGACGCCTTCTCCGCCTGGGAAGAAGATAACCCCGGCGTCGATCCGGTCAAGCCATGAAAACGGACACAGGCAAGCGGTCAACCGTGGCGGCGATGAAAGACCTGGCCAGGACATACACAACAGGAAAACCCGGGCTTATAGCCCTTGCGATACCGTTCAATCCTGTCCTGCTGGTCATTTTATTACTCGCGATATATGGCTGCGGCGAAAACCGGCAGGACACAACAGCCGCGGAGCCGGTCCCGGCCACAACGGCATCGAACACGACCGTTAACGCGCCAGCGCCGGCCGGCTACATGACGTTCGCCGTCAACGTCCACGACACAGTGCATGTGAACGAGAGCGCCGACACCATCCTGCGGCTTGTTGATATCTTCGAGAAGTACGGGGTTCGCGGTGATTTCTACTTTACGGCTCCGGTGACGCAGCGCTATGTCGAACAGCGCCCCGATGTCATCGCTCGCCTCCGCGACAGCAACATGACCATCAGCTACCACGTACGTCCGCCAAATCCCCTCTACACCGGTTTCGACCAGCAGCTGAAGGCGCTGGATGACACGACGCTCGCGGCCACTCTGCGCGACTATGAGACTTATGAGCTTGACCTCGCCACCGGCGGCCTCATACGAGGCAAACCCGGCGGCTATAGCTACGTGGCGCAGATATTCGGCCGCGATCCTGTCACCGCGTCCGCGCCCACCGGCGACCGGCGCATCAAAAAAGCGGCCGAGATCGACTTCGCTGATCTCGGCGCCCGCATGGTCGTTCATTATCACGAAGAAGGCACCGACATAAAGCAGCCCTTCGTCTGGTCCAACGGCCTGCTGGAGAGGCCCAGCGATTTCAGTGTCACCCGCTGGAGCGATTCAGCAAAAAGCAGCAACGACAAGGACCCCTTCTGGTGGAACATGCTGTCAACACCGAAGGCCTCCCAATACAATCCGGCGTCTTACCTGGAAAAACGGATGAACGAATGGCAGGCCGGGAATAATGGCAGAGCTCCCTTCGTCACCTCACTCATCCACGAAAACAACTTCTACCGCAGCGGCGCCGAGGGCTGGACCTTGAGCTACTTCGCCGACACGAAGAAGGAAGAGCCCCTGTCACCGCCCTTCGACTTAAACGCGCCCGATGTTTCTACTCCGCGCAGTGCAACAGAGCAGGCGACGATCTGGCGGGCATACGAGGAAATGGTCGCCCGGACAGCCGCGAGCATGAAGGTCGTGACTTCTGAAGATATCGTCGAGCTGGCTGGCGCACGGCCTTAAACGGTCGTTTTGGCCTGTGACGTTTAGATAAATGCCCATGAGAGGCGAGGGCACACTATTGGTAAAGGAAGCGGCCAGTCCAGGCGTCCGGCTAGCCACGGGACAACGGCCTGACCACCGGCTACATGAAGGGGACAGGTAAATGCAGAAAGACAGATTGAAATCCGGCCTTATGCTGATGTCAGCGCTGCTCCTGCTGGCGGCGACGCTATCGGGCGTCGCCTGCGGCGATGAAACTTCCGAAGCCGGTGTCCCGAATGAAGTGGCGCCCGTTTCAACTTCGACCACGGCAACCATCGCCACCACATCCACAGCCGCTTTCGATTCCTCGAAGCTCGGCACCACGGAGCGCGATGTCACGTATTGCGAAACAGGCGGGGCGGCGCTGAAGATGGATGTCTATTATCCCAAAACCATGAACGGCCCCACTCCCTCGGTAATCTATGTCCACGGTGGTGGCTGGACAAAAGGCGACAAGAAGGAAGGCGCCGGCGCCGTGGCGATCCCCAGCCTCGTCGACGCCGGTTTCCTTGTGGTTTCCATCAACTACCGCCTCGCACCTGACTTCAAATTTCCCGCCCAGATCGAGGATGCCAAGTGCGCGGTCCGCTATCTTAGGTCCAACGCCGCGCATTACAACATCGACCCCGATCACATCGGCGCCTGGGGCGGCAGCGCCGGCGGCCATCTCGTATCCCTGCTGGGCGTGACTGACGGCAGTGAAGGTTTTGAAGGAACGGGAGGCTATGCGGACCAGTCCAGCCGCGTGCAGGCTGTGGTAGACATGTTCGGCCCATCAGACCTGATGAAGGAATTCAGCGGCGGCGCCGTCGGCCGCGCGCTGGGAATGCAGGTTTTCGGGACGAGCGACCAGAGCTCGAAAGTCCTCGCTCAGGCGAGCCCTGTCACGCATGTAAGCGCCGACGACCCGCCTTTCCTCATACTGCAGGGAGAAAAAGACGACCTCGTCCCGCCGGAGCAATCACAGGAACTGTATGACAGTCTCAAAGCCGCTGGCGTTCCCGCCACCCTGGTCATGGTGGAAAACGCCGGTCACGGTTTCAGGCCGGATGGCGGCCAGATAAGCCCCTCGCGTCAGGAGCTCGCGGAGATGATCGTGGAGTTCTTACGGAAAGAGCTTGCCTGATGCCCGGGCTATTTCCCGCGCGCCGTCTCTATGGCCGTCTTCAGATCCCTCGGCAGAGGTTTGTCGGCCACGATGAAATCATAGAGCCGGTCGGCCAGCTCAGGCGAACGGTAGAGTTCCTTGGTGAGCCCGCGCTGCCGGTATTCAAAAAAATAGTCCGGCTTTACCCGAAGAGCGCGGGCAAGGATCTTGATGACGGAGTCAGCGGGCACGGGGCGTGTCCCACAGGCCAGATGATTCAGATACCCCGCGGAAAGTTTCGTCCGCGTGGCCAGGCGGCGGTAGCTCATGCCGCGCAGCTCCAACAGCTCACGCAAAGACTGGGGAAAAGGCAACCTTGAGTTGGGGACCTCCTTGGGCGAAACCTGTTTGATCATTTGAGCACCTCGTTGACGTCTTTGAGAAACTTTTCAACGTTCAGGCAGGCGGTGTCGATATCCTCGGCCTCGCCCACCATCCTTATCAGCCTGCTGCCGATTATAACGCCATCGGCGTACTGCGCCACCACGGCCGCGTGCTCCGGCGTCGATACACCGAAACCAACAGCCAGCGGCACATCTGTCTGCGCCCGTACCCTGCCGAGGAACCCGGGCAACTCATCCGAAAGGGAGGTGCGCGCACCGGTGACTCCGGCAACCGCGACGCAGTAAATAAAGCCCGACGCTTTTTCAGCGATCATCCTGATACGTTCGTCCGGGCTTGTCGGCGCAACAAGCAGCACCGGATCCACGCCCGACTTCTTGCAGGCGTCGATAAATTCTCCCGCCTCGTCGACAGGCAGATCGGGAACTATCAGTCCCGCCACACCCGCGTCCGCGGCGGCCTGGACGAATCGCTCCTGCCCGCCCGCCAGAACGCAGTTGTAATAGATCATCAGCACAATGGGAAGCCTTGGACTGAACTCTGCCGCCAGCTGGAGCACGTCATCGGGAGTCACCCCGTTATCCAGCGCCTGCTGGGTCGAGGCCTGCACGACGGGGCCGTCGGCCAGGGGATCTGAGAAGGGAACGCCCAACTCGATCATATCGGCGCCACCGGCGACGAATGCTTCCATCACGCGCCGGCATCCTTCGATATCCGGGTAGCCCCCTGTCGTATAGGGCATCAGCAACGCCTTCTTGCCGCTGTTTATGAAAATCTCTTCAAGCCGGCTCATGTCACAACCTCCGGCGCCCACACATATTCCCGAACGCGGCCGCTCATTCGATAATCCCCAGCGCCCGGGCGGCCTGGTGCACGTCCTTGTCGCCGCGGCCGCTCAAGTTGATGATTATCAGGTCGTCAGCGCCATAAGATGCAGCGTTCTTCACCACATAAGCGATTGCATGCGAACTCTCCAGCGCCGGTATAATGCCCTCGGTCTCCGATAGCAGGGTGAAGGCCGCCAGCGCCTCTTTGTCGGTAACGGAATCGTAGCGCACCCTTCCCTCGTCGTGCAGAAAAGAATGTTCTGGTCCTACCCCGGGGTAATCCAGCCCGGCCGATATCGAATGCGCCTCGAGTATCTGCCCGTAGGCGTCCTGCAATATATATGACATGGAGCCGTGCAGCACGCCGCGGTGTCCGCGCTCGATGGAAGCCCCGTGCAGACCGCTGTCTAATCCTTCTCCCGCCGCCTCCACTCCGGTCAGACGCACGGATTCCTCTGCGATGAACGGCGCGAAGACGCCGATGGCGTTGCTGCCGCCACCCACGCAGGCGACGATCTCGCTGGGCAGTCTGCCCTCGGCCTCCATCACCTGTTGGCGGGCCTCCTGGCCGATAACGGTCTGAAAATCGCGAACAATGGCCGGATAGGGAGCCGGGCCCGCTACCGACCCGATCACGTAATAAGTGCTCTCGACGTTTGTCACCCAGTCCCTGATGGCGTCGTTCATCGCATCCTTCAAAGACTTACTGCCAGAGCTCACCGGCACCACCTCGGCACCGAGCAGTTTCATCCGCACAACGTTGAGCTCCTGCCGGGCAATATCCTTGTCGCCCATGTAGATGGCGCACGGGATACCGAACAGTGCCGCCGCCGTGGCCGTGGCCACACCGTGCTGTCCCGCCCCGGTCTCGGCAATGACCCTCTTTTTCCCCATCGCCGCTGCAAGTAATATCTGGCCCACGGTGTTATTGAGCTTGTGTGCTCCCGTATGACACAGATCCTCGCGTTTGAGATAAATTTTGGCGTCGCAGCCCAGTTTCGCGGCAAGCCGCCTGGCTTCATAGAGGGGCGTGGGCCTGCCGACGAACGTTTTTAGCAGTTCGGCGAGTTCTGCCTTGAATTCCGGGTCGTCCTTCAGCCGCTCGTAGGCTGCGGTCAGCTCATCGAGCGCCGGTATGACGGTCTCTGGAACATAACGGCCGCCGTAGGGGCCGAATCGCGATTGTGTCGTCATCTGTTCATCTCATTCAGTTTGTCAAAAAGCAGTTTCATTTTTTCCGCATCCTTCATGCCCGGCGCCGACTCCACGCCGCTGGCAACATCCACGGCCAGTGGCGCGACGACGCGTACAGCTTCAGCAATATTATCAGGATTGAGTCCTCCGGAGAGAATCAGCCGCTCGCTGCGGAGACCCGCGGGCAACGCGGCCGCCAGACTCCAGTCAAACACCCTGCCGGTGCCCCCATGACGCTCAGATTGATAAGTATCCAGCAGAATAAAGTCGGTGTCAAACGTGACAACGCCCGCAAGCGATTCGGGCCCCGCGACCCTCAGGGCCTTGATAACCAGACAACCCGTGAGCCTTCCCACATCCAGGCACTCATCGGGGCTTTCGTCGCCGTGGAGCTGCAGGACGGTAAGCCCACAGGCCCGTGCCGTCTCCACGATCTCGTCCAGCCCTGCGTTGACAAACACGCCGACCCGCTCGACTCCGGCCGCAGCCGGCTCCAGCACCGCCGCCGCCTGCTTGCGTCCCACCCTTCGCGGGCTTTCCGGAGCGAAGATGACTCCCAGCGCCCACGCTCCCAGACTGACCGCGAGCGCGGCATCCTCCGGCCTGGTGAGTCCGCAGATCTTGACACGCACCCGTGCCATCTGCCCGCCTGAGTTTGATTGCGATGAGCGCAAAACCGCCTACCTGTATTTGCGTGTCTGAAAAATGAGGATCATCACGGCCGAGACCGTGCCCATGAACAGAAGGCTCCCCCACATCCACAGCCTGCTGCCCACCGGCAGTTCGACGAAATTCATCCCCCAGAAACCGGTGATGAAAGTGAGCGGCATGAAGATGGTGGCTACAAGCGTCAATCGTTTCATGATCTCGTTGAGCCGGTTGGATACCGCCGAAAGGTGCACATCCAGTGCTCCGGTCAAAATGTCACGATAGGAATCGAGCATATCGGAGAGCCGTATCAGGTGATCGTAAACGTCACGCAGGTACGGCAGCGTGCCGCTGTTCACAAGCGGGAAGTCCCGGGAGGTCATCTCATTGATCGCCTCGCGCAAGGGGCCCGCCTGCTTGCGAAAATGAATCAGCTCGCGCTTGAAATCAAATATCTTGTGGACCGTGACCTCGTCAGCCTTGGGATCGACCACCGCGTCCTCGAGTGAGTCGAGTTCATCCTCGATGCCGTCGACTGTCTCAATATATTTGTCGACGACGGTATCGAGCAGATAGTAAGCCAGTATATCGGAACCGCAACCCATGATGCGCGTTCGCGTGTCGGCGTCTTTCCAGACCTTGTCGATCTCCGGAAGGTCGCCACGATGAACTGACACGACAAAGTTTTTCCCGACGAAAAGATCGATCTCGTTCCAGACGATCTTCAGTCCCTCGCGGCTCGCGTCGGAGGAGATGGCGTGCATGACCAGGAAGAAGTAATCGTCATAGGGCTCCACCTTGGCTCTCTGACCATCCGGCTTGGAGGCATCCTCCAGCGCCAGCTCATGAAAGCTGAACGGCGGCCGGGCAAGCAGTTCCCGATCTTCCTGCTTCAAGGGACCGGCGAGGTCCAGCCAGACCAGCCCCTCCCCCTTGCCTATAAGCGTTACCGCCTCCTGTGGGGATATGGTCTTTACACCGGTATCGATTGACCGGCATACCTTGGCCTGCATCCGCATCACCGCCCATCGGCAGAAGTTGAATTAAAAGACAAACAAACCCGACTCAAAGCCGGGCCATCGTCAAACAGTTCCTGTCAGATTAATACCGGCTCGAACATGATGCCGGCTGAATCGTTATTCGTGAATATGTATCGGCGTACCTGTGGGGGTCCAGTCGTATACGCGCTTGGCCGTGTCAACCGGCAAGCCCACACAACCGTGGCTGGAACGATGACCGAAAGATGTCGCCCAGTAGTTTCCGTGCATGGTGTAGTCGCCCTTAAAGACCATGACCCAGGGCACCTTGGGAGCAAAATACCCCGGACCCCTCATGTCGACCGCGCTCAGCTTGGCATAGATGGTGTAATCTCCAAGCGGCGTATCGGTGCCCGAATTACCCGTAGAGCACAGGAATGTGTCAACCTGCTTGCCATCCTCGAATAGCGTGACACGCTGCTCTGTGATGTTTACATCGATTGATTTAGCGGGAGCCGTGGTGAATGTGCTGAGTATATCGGCTTCCATGTATCCGCCACCGATGCCCCGCAACTGCGTTGGTGTGCCCTTGATGCTGATCGTCACATCCTGCAGATGGTCCCAGGGTGCGGTGGGAACGAACTCCAGCCTGTCGGGTGCGAGCCAGTTGAGCTTTCCGTCTACCTTGGGCTCGATGGTGACAGCCGTCTTGGCAAGGTCGGGATTTGAAACAGGCTCGCTGAAAGCTATCGTCGGATGGGCATCCGTGCTGGCGCCGCTGGTGCCGTCGATGGGATCAAAAGCCGCCATAAGCGGAGCCGCCGTCGCAACTTTCGTAATTATCGGCGCCTTGAGTTCTCTGCCGTTCATGGAAGTCGCGGCTGTTATCTTAAGTGGATATTCCTTGCCCTGCTCGAACTTGGCCAGGCTGATCTTCATCACCCGGCCGCCATCTTCCATCCTCATCGTATTGCCGATTCCCTCGAGCTTGTATTCCATTCCCCCAACAGGGATGTTCCACTCGACCGTGGCCTCTTCGCCATACTTGACCTTGACGCCACCGACGGGGATTATCGGCATCGGTGTGGTGACCGTGGTAAATGTGTAGGTCTGCTCGACGTGTGTATCGTTGATACCGGAGA
>JBAZWE010000063.1:7889-10826 GCA_041660545.1 Thermoleophilia bacterium | reverse complement strand
AAAATACGGCTTGAACTGCTGCATCCCTGCAGTTGTGAGCAGCACCGACGGATCTCCCACGGGAACCAGCGAAGAACTTTTCCGGGCTTGATGCCCGTTTTCGATAAAGAATTCCTCAAAGCTGGAACGAATTTCATGACTCTTCAACTAGGTCTGTCAACTCTCCTTTCCTTCCCGCAACTCAATTTCCGACCGAACCTTGGCAAGCGCTCTTCGGATCAGGCGGGAGACGTGCATCTGTGATACGCCTATGTTCGCCGCTATCTGCGACTGAGTCAAGCCCTCGAAGAACCTTTGATGCAAAATGCTACGTTCCCGCATCGTCAGACGCGCGAATCCGGGCTCCAGTGTAAAGCGTCTGTCAGCTGTTTCATAACCAAAATCGTCTTCACCAATCGCGTCCAGAGGCAACCGTTCGTCCTCATCATCTCCGCGCTTGAAGGAATGGTCGAGAGACAGGGCACTTCTTGACCTGCCCGCCTCAATGGCTTCCATGACATCCTCAGTCGTGGCATCCACGGCATCCGCAAGCTCTGGGATACTCGGTGACCTATGGCTGCTGCCAGCCAGATCGCCCATGACCTGCTCGAGGCGTATGTTCAGCTCCAGGAGGCCGCGAGGTACCTTGACAGCCCAGCCCTTATCACGAAAATAGCGTTTGATCTCACCGATGATATTGGGAGTCGCATAAGTGGAGAGTGCCACGCCACGCTCGATATCGAAGCGGTCGATGGCCTTGATGAGTCCGATACAGCCGACCTGCACCAGGTCTTCCAGCTGCTCACCGCGTTGGCAATAGCGCCTGGAGACGCCATATACCAGAGGCAGATAACGGGTTATCAGCTCGTCGCGAGCTCGTGTATCACCCCTGTGGCAATACGCTGACAGCAGATCCCGTTCGCCCAGCTGCCCGTGCTTCACTAAACTGCCCTGACTTGCGTAGCATGCTGTGGCTCCCATGCCCCACCTCCATCGAATAAGCTTCCCGATTTTCAAGAAGCGTTTTTACCAAGTCTTCGATAGTTGTGGTTCCCCCGAACCTGAGCTACCCGCTTGCCCGAGCTACCGCGCCTCGCGGTCGATCCTGACCGCTTCCCTCCGGTGCCCGTGCCTCTTCGGCAGTAACCCGGAAATACTTTAGCGGTTTTAAAACTTACCGGGTTTTAGGCTTACCCGCTAAAGTGGAAAACAAACTTCAGACAATATAATCCTTTATTGGGACCTCCAGATCCTCCTCTCCACTTAATTGACGGTCGATCTCAGCCTCGCGCTCCATAGCCGCTTTTCTTCCAGCAATGGCGGCCTCTCCCATATGCTGCTTGAGTACTCCGCTGCTCTCCTTCAGTTCCTGTGGCAGGTTCGAGAGCACTGTTCCCAAATCCCGGCCTGTTTCCTCGCTCCGCCGCTGGGCGTACACATATACAGCCGCGCCCGCGGCCAGCGCCATCATAACCGCTCCTCCAAAAAACCGTCCCATATCAGACCCTTCCCCGATAGCTGCCCAGCATAGAAGATACGGCTTCGGACAACCCCGCCGAGAGGCCGGCGGCCTTTTTTACCGGGTTGGTTATGACCGACGTGACTGTCTTTGTCGTCCTGTCCACCCTTTGCGTGACACCCGAGAGTGTATCCACCATGCCATCCACGTTTTTCAACTGGTCATTCACCTCGTCCAACGTCGTCTGGAGTTGCAGAAGCAACGGTATGACCTCTTCGTCCAGCCTTTTTACAAAAATATTGAGACGCGTAAACGTCCCCCCCATCCTGAGTAGCACATAGGCCAGGCCCAGTGCCGTTACTACAAGAAAGAAGCTCAGCGAGCCTTCCAGAATGGCTGTCCAATCCATGAGGATATTCCTCCCGTGTTTTGATGCTTTGGCCACCGTATCTTAACACAGTTAAAACGTCCTTTGTGATACTTAATTCCACTATAATCAGGCCCCTTCTTGAGGTTGGAGAGCCAATATATCCCATTGGCAAGCAGGTTCGTAATCGGGGAATCCCCTTTTTGCGCCGGATGCAAAACCCTGAGGAGATAATCAGGAATAAGGGTAAAAACGCATATATCTCCTGTGATACAAATGCGGGCTTAACGTATAACATATTGAGACCGAACAGAGGGTTTACCATAATGGCCACGATGGAAGAAACCCGTAATGATACTTAAGTCCAGAAAACAAAAACAGGCGCAAGCAGCGCAAGACACCGTAATTGCGCCGGATTTCGATGATCTGTACCGCCGCTATATGCGTCCGGTATATGCATTCATCGCTTACAGGATCAATGAACGCGCTACCGCCGAGGACATCACAGCACAGGTTTTTGAAAAAGCCTGGCGCAATTTTGATGGTTTTGACCCCAGGCGCGCATCCGCGTCCACCTGGATATTCACGATAGCGCGTAACTGCCTGTCGGATCACTTCCGTAAGGCCGGCAGAACAAATGAGACAATTCTCGACGAAAACACGCTCATGTCCGGAGAACGAGGCAATGACCCTGCTGACGATCTTGAGAGTTTTGAGCTTAGACGTGAAATGAATGAGGCGTTATCGGGTCTTTCCACGCATGAGGGTGAGATAGTGTCACTAAAATTCGGTGCGGCCATGACAAATCGTGACATCGGCAAACTGCTTGATATTTCGGAATCCAACGTAGGAACAATTCTCTACCGGTCTCTCATTAAATTAAAAAACAGGCTCGAGGGCGGGATCAAAAATGACTGAGGATAAAGAACAAAAATATATGTCAGACATGATAGACGCGATGCTCGCCGGCAAGGACCTTGATCCATCCGGAGAATCCACGGATGAAATGAGAAAGCTTCTTGCGATTGCATCCCGGCTCAAAGACGGCAGATCCATGCCGGATAGCCGTTTCGAGGAGCTGCTCGCACAACGAATGACTGAACTCAAAGTGGCCACAAGCGACCCGGATACA
>JBAZWE010000063.1:0-7879 GCA_041660545.1 Thermoleophilia bacterium | reverse complement strand
CCAATTTAGTGTAGAAATTCATGTCAAAATTATCCCTACCGGCAAAAAACGGCGCGTACTCCCGGGCTGGATGAGCCCGCCCCGCATAGCTGCCGTCACGGCCGCGCTTATCATCGGTCTGAGTGTAGTCGGTCTCACCGGAGCCATCATACGGGGTGGCGGACCTGGCGGATCAGCACAACAAGCCGGTCTGGTAACTGAAACGAATAATGCGGCTGATATGACCTCCCGTGAGAAATCGTCCGGTTTGGCCACTGTTCCAGGACAGGGCAGCTCCGGGTATGTCGCTCCCGGGGCCGAAAGCGCCGCAGCCGGCACTACCGGAGCATCGAATCAAGGTCTGCCATCAAGCCAGCGCGTCATAAAGACGGCCGACTACACTATCGAAGTGGCTCAAGGCGAATTCGATGGAAAGTATGCAGAGGTCAAGGCGATCGCGTCCAGGTTCGGTGGTTATGTCGTCTCCGCGGACGCACGCTCATATAGCGAAGACCTGATGAGGGGAACGATCACGATACGCGTCGCAAGCACGGACGATAATTTCGATCGCGCCCAGGGTGAAGTCGATGCCCTTGGAAACATCAAGTCCAGGAAGATCTCCGGACAGGATGTCACTGAGGAGTTTGTGGACCTTCAGAGCCGTCTGCGCAATTACGAGGCGCAGGAAGCCCAGCTACTGGCTCTGATGCAAAGAGCGCAGACCATCGAGGAGATATTGTCGGTGCAGTCCCGCCTTTCAGAAGTGCAATCACAGATTGAACAGATCAAGGGCCGCATCAAATACATGGAATCGCGGACAGACTTCGCGACCATCTCGATTGATATGCGGGAAACAAAGGATGGCGGCGAACAGGAAACCGGAGGAACCGATTGGGGTTTTGTAGAATCGGTAAAGTACGCCGGCTGGCTGGCGGTACAGACTTTCAACTTCGTCATCATGGCGATGGGCGTAATCCTGCCGCTGATACTGATGGCCTTCGCAGTCTATCTGCTGATATTCAAGCTGGTGCAGTGGCGGCGCGGACGCAACACTTCAAGTTAGGCTCGCGTACATAATCATCCAATTGCCGGCCATGCGAAATCTCAGGCGGTCGAGGTGATGATGCCGCCGGCGCCCACGGCTTCACCCAGATATATCACCGCGGACTGGCCGGGAGCCACGCCATAGAGCGGATCATCCAGTTCGATCTTCCATTCATCCTGGTTTACCTGCACAATCCGCGCGGTAACGGGCGTCGAATTATACCTCGCTTGTACCAGCAACTTTTCATTGGCAAGATGTTCGGGTGAGATAAAACAGTTCATATCTTTCAACATCAGCCGGTTTACCGTCAGCTCCTTGCGAGTCCCTACCGTCACCAGGTTGTCTTCCGGGGAAGTGCTCAATACATAGAGGGGTTCGGCAGAACTGACGCCAAGGCCACGGCGCTGGCCTATCGTAAAGTTGATGTATCCATCGTGTGTCCCCAGCTTCGAACCATCAATCGCGACGATGTCACCTTCACCAGGCATCTCGTGCAGGCGCGTTCGAAGAAAACGCCGGTAATCATCGTCAGGGATGAAACAGACCTCCTGGCTCTCGGGCCGTGCGTGCGCGATAAACCCGGCGTCCCTGGCTATCTTGCGCGTTTCGACCTTTTCCGTGTGGCCCAGCGGGAATTCCAGACGTTCGAGTAAGCCGGGGCTTATTCCCCACAACATGTATGACTGATCCTTGCCGGAGTCTTGCCCTCGTGCCAGCAGGCGCCGTCCTTCTTCCACTACTATGAGCGCGTAGTGCCCGGTCGCAACCCTTGCGGCTCCTATCCGGTCAGCCAGGGCCACCAGAGCCGGGAAACGGAAAACACCATTGCAGCGCGTGCAGGGATTCGGGGTCCGGCCGGCTATATATTCACCCGTAAAATAATCGACTATTTCAGATTCAAAGGTATCCGCGTAATCCACGGTCAGATGCGCGAGACCCAGATCATGACAGACGGCTCGCGCGTCTCTTATAGCCCTGGGCGAGCAACAGGTCGCACCTTCCTCATCGGGCTCGCATTCGGGATCGGTCCACAGCCGCATGGTGACTCCGGTAACCCGGCGGCCGGCCTTTTTTTCCAGAAGACAGGCCACGGAACTGTCGACGCCGCCGCTCATGGCGACCAGGACGTGGTCCTCGTCCATAGTGGGCGCGATGGGAAAATTACCGCGTTTGATCGAATCTTCCAAAGCGGCGTGTAGAGCCTCGATGGCAAAATCAGCAGCCTGTGCAAGACGTCCGGTTTCGTATTCCGACATGATCTCAATATGCTCCGTCGAGGACCGGATGTCTCCGGCTTGATGCGACAGGCTCTTCTCCAGCAACGCAGGTGCGATTGCCGCGGCATTATTCCAGCTCATTTCCGTAATCATTACCGAAAGCAGGCTGCCGGCCGCGATAATCGCGCTTGAACCGGATGCCTGATAGCTGCAAGCACTTAGACGATCGTCTGAGAAACGCAGGAAAATCGTGATCCGCGCTCCGCAACCCTTATCTCCGGCGCTGCCGATGCCATCGGCGTCCGCCATATCGCTCATGTTGCGCGGATTGTAAAAATGGTCTTTGAAGATGGAATCCATGATTCAATAATAACCCTAGTTCCTTCAGCCCCAAAAGAATCATGAAAAGATCCAGATGGGATAAAAAAAGGACCGAAAGATTCGGCCCTTATTTTTCTTCATGCCAGGAGACTTAAATCAGGTCTTGGTCGCCTCGACAATGCCCTGCTCTATGGACTGATTGTCAGCGAAGCCGGTCCATGCCCTCTGTACTGTTGCCTGCTTGTTGATGATGACCAAGGAAGGCGTGGTATTGACGTTCAGTAACATCGGCAGGTCCATGTACCTGCCGCTATCGCTGTAAAGATACGTATAAAAATCAACCTGTCCCCGGTAGCGGCTCTCAAGCGTGGAAACCGAGGACCGCACCTGGGTATCGTCATATGGGCCGGTCATGTAGAACAGGACTACGATGGGGCGCCTTTTCTTGATGGAATCGGTGAAATCCTTCGGTGACTGTTCCGTGGGAGTTATTATCTGGCCGATGAGATTTTCGACCATGGTCGTGCTGCTACCACCACCTGCACCTGCACTCGCCTTCGACTTGGAGGTGCTGGCTTTGGTTGATGTTTTAGTCGTGGGCGTTTCCTCACCACAACTCGTAAATAAAAAAGCCGCCAGTGCGATAATCAAAGCTGTGGCGGTTACCTTGAGGAGCCTTGTCATGCTCTCCCTTCTTTTCACAAAATAAAGCTCCACCTTGCCGTGTCTGTCCGTTTATTGAACCTGCTCCAGCAGGTGGGTGCCCGCTCCCCAGCTACCCATGGGCAGGTGGGGAAGACTAAGCTCCCGTACTCAATATGTTGGCTCAATAAAGTTACAAATCACAAACAAGGTCGAGCTACGTTTATAGTAGCACACGAGAATCTTTTTCGGCAATAGCTAATTAAATCCTTGTTTCCGGCATTTTTTTTAGTGAACGCCATAATCGTAAATGCCTGGAAACACCCTCCCGAAAACCGGCTCTATGGTTTCAGTTTAAGCTCTTTCAGCTGGCGCGGATCCACGTTCGCGGGGGCACCGGTCAGCGGGCATCCTCCACTCTGCGTCTTGGGGAATGCTATCACATCGCGAATAGTGGGCAAGCCCGCCATCAGCATCACCAGCCGGTCCAGACCGAAAGCAAGCCCGCCATGCGGAGGAGCGCCATACTTCAACGCCTCCAGCAGGAATCCAAAATCTCTCTCCATCTGGTGATCCTCGTGTCCGAGTATCGCCAGGATCTTTCTTTGCAGGTCCGGTTTATGGATTCGCAGACCGCCACTGGCTATCTCTACGCCGTTTAAGACAAGGTCGTACAGGCTTCCGCGTACTTTGAGTGGCTCTTCGTCGATATAATTAATCGTCTCTTGACTGGGAAGCGTGAATGGATGATGCTCGGCGACAATCTCACCCGTATCGCTGTCGAGCTTGAACATGGGAAAGTCCGTCACCCAGAGAAAGCTCCAGCCATCCTGGATGAGGTCCAGCTGCTGGGCCAGCCGGGGCCTGAGCGCTCCCAGCACGGCTTCCGCGGCAGCGATGGCATCGGCGACGAAGAATATGATGTCACCCTCTTCGGCGGCGGTGGCTTCCAGCACACTTGCAAGCTCGTCTGGTGAGAGGAACTTGGCGATAGGCGACTGGACTTCGAGTTTTTCACGAATGATCAGGTATGCAAGGCCTTTGGCTCCAAGCGATATGGCAAATTCCGTCAGTTCATCGATTTCCCGGCGTGAGAACCTGGACGCTCCGGGTGCCCTGATTGCCCTTACGGTTCCACCGCCGGACAACGCCTTTTCAAAAACGCCGAATCCTGAATTACGGAAGATATCAGACGTGTCCACGATCTGAAGGTCATAACGCAGGTCTGGCTTGTCTGAGCCGTATTTGAGTAGAGCTTCATCGTGGGTAATGAGCGGGAAGGGTTTAACAAGCTCGACGTCCATGGCCTTGATAAAGAGGTTGTCCATCAGATCCTCCAGCAAACCCATGATCCCGGCTTCGGTCATGAACGACATCTCCATGTCGACCTGTGTGTGCTCCGGCTGCCTGTCGGCCCTTAAGTCCTCGTCGCGGAAGGCATGCGCGAACTGGTAGTAGCGGTCCAGCCCCGACATCATCAGCAGCTGTTTGAAAAGCTGTGGAGACTGCGGCAGGGCATAGAACTTTTTCGGTTGCAGCCTGCATGGCACCAGGAAGTCACGTGCGCCTTCGGGTGTACTCTTTGTAAGGACGGGCGTTTCCACTTCAGTGAAGTCATTGTTGTCGAGAAAGGCGCGGACCGTTCTCGAAACCTTGTGGCGAAGAATGAGGTTGTCACGCATCTCTTCACGCCGCAGGTCGATATATCGGTACTTGAGACGAAGGTTCTCATCAACATCACCCTGCTCCTCTACGCCGAACGGAGGCGTCTCGGACCTGTTGAGGATCTCAACGCCTGTGACATTGATTTCGATCTCACCTGTGGGAAGCTCCGTATTGACAGTCTCGGCCGGACGCCCAACCACCTTCCCCCTGACCTCGAGTACATCCTCGGGCCGTAAGGAGTGGCCCGTCGAATGAACCTCTCCGGAACGCTCGGGATCAAAGACGAGCTGGACGAGGCCGCTCACGTCACGAAGGTCGATAAAGATAAGTCCGCCGTGGTCGCGGCGCCGGTGAACCCAGCCGCAGACGGTGACATCGCTGTTAATGCTTTCCTTTTTTATTTTTCCGCAATAGTCAGTGCGCATGATTCCTGTTCCGTTGTCGGTATCGGTGTTGGATTGGAATGATTGTTCCAGCCTTCGCTAAAGCGTCTTCGACAAGACGCTACGGCTGGAACAATCATTCCAATCCTACCTGCATTTTTTTTTATTTATTAAATTCCCGGGGCGCGATGGTATTTTTCCGAGGAATGTCTTGTCGAAGACGCCTTAGTGGAGCGGGAAAATACCAGCGCGCCCCACGCGTCACCCCATACAACTCTATTTAACACGCGCCCTCAAATAAACTTCCAGATCTTCCCGCATAACCGATTCCTGATCACTGGTACCCATGTCGCGCACGGTAACCGCGCCCGACGCCATCTCATCCTCACCGATAATAACAGCAAACCGGGCTCCAAGCCGGGCTGCCTGCTTCATCTGACCCTTGGCGCTGCGGCCGGCATAATCGGTATCCGCAATAATCCCGATGCCCCTCAGTTTGTGCAGATACGCGACAACCACCGATCGCGCACTTTCATCAAGCACAATGAAAAAGACATCGATTGCCGGTGATGGCGCTTTGTTGCCCATCGACTCAAGCGCCAGTACGATGCGCTCCATGCCTGTGCCAAAACCGATCGCTGGCGTGGCGTGACCACCTATCTCCTCGACCAGACCGTCATAGCGCCCACCACCACCAATACCCTTCTGTGCGCCCAGGCGGGCGCATTCGTACTCAAAAGTCGTACGAGTATAATAATCAAAGCCGCGCACAAGCGTGCCATCTATCGTATAGGGGCGGCCAAGCAGATCGAGATATCCCCGGACACCTTCGAAATGCTCCCGACATGGCGCGCAGAGGTTTTCGACCAGCTTTGGAGCGTCATGCAACAGGCTCATGCATTTCTCATTCTTGCAATCGAAAACCCTAAGCGGATTCAGGTCGGCCCGCTCCAGGCAGTCGCCGCACATCTGGCCACTGATGCCATCGAGAAATCCTTTCAACACGCTCATGTAAGCGGGCCTGCAATCCGGACATCCCATACTGCTGAGCTTGAGCTCCACTTCGGGAACCTCAAGCGCCGCATACAGATCGGACAACATCATGATGATCTCGGCGTCCAGGGATGAATCACCGGAACCTATCGCCTCGGCGCCCAGTTGATAATGCTCGCGAAAACGTCCTGCCTGAGGCCTCTCAAAACGAAACATGCGCTCGTAATACCACAGCTTCACAGGCTGGGGAGATTTGTGCATGCCATGCTGGATGTATGCCCTGACCACGGGAGCGGTTCCTTCAGGCTTTAATGTCAGACTGCGTCCGCCCTTGTCCTCGAATGTATACATCTCTTTGCGAACTATGTCTGAGGAAGTACCCACGCCGCGCACGAAGAGCTCCGTATCCTCAAAAGTGGGTGTCGCGATCCTGCCGTATCCTGAGGCGAAGAATATTCGTCGAGCTTCATCGATTATTCTTTGACGGAGCAATTGCTGCCCGGGAAGTACGTCGTATGTGCCTTTGGGTCCCTGCATGGTCACCAGCCCAGATCGGTAAGAAACGGGTTGTTCTCCTTCTCCTGCTCCAGCGTCGTCGTATTGCCATGCCCCGGATAGACGATCGTGTCCGACGGGTACCTGAGGACAAGCTGTTTCACCGATGCTGCCAGGACTTCGAAAGAGCCACCGGGAAGGTCTGTGCGCCCGATGGACCCATGAAATAGCAGATCTCCGCAGAAGAGGGAATTATCCGCATAATATGTAAGTGAACCTGCCGAATGACCCGGGGTCGCGATAACATCCACCTCGATACCTCCGATGATCTTCTTCTCGCCGCCGGATAGCACCTCATCGACCTTGTAGTCCGGAAAGGAGGGCAATCCGGGAAAAAGCTGAAATTCGTCGGGAGAGCCGAGCACTTGTGCTGCCTCGCTGCTGCCATATACCCGCGCGCCGGTCATGGCTGCGACATCAGCCGCCGCCCCAAGGTGATCTGAATGACCGTGGGTAATAAATACGGCTTCCAGCCTGCATCCGGCGGTTTCCATCGCTCCCATGATGATAGATGGATCGCCTCCGGGATCGATCACAAAACAGGTACCAGAGTCCTTATCTGCGACAAGATAACAGTTGGCCTGAAGAGGACCCACGGGCAGGGTGATGATTCCGGCGCCTATTTTCATCTCCTTATACTCGTTGCATGGAATGGCTAACGCTAGCAAATCCACCCTATCCGGGCAAATCGCATGACCGGGACGGGGGGAACACCACTGATCAGATCTTGCGCATCATGGGGCTGATCGCGGCAAACAAAATCCATATATAGGGCATGATATCAGCATAGAAGAAACTGAAAACTATCGAGACGGCAAAACCTGTCGGCATGATCATGGACACTCGCATTGAATGACGCACCTCCTGCTCGTCGATATCGTCATGCAACAGACTCGGCTGTCTTAAAACCACAAGCCACATGAACGCCGCCAGATAACCCGCCAGGGAAATCGCCGCCGCATAGAAGACCTGCGCCACCTCATCCCCCGGGTGCGTGCCATAAACCCCTGTTGGAAAAGGCAGGAACGCAATCACCAGGAGAAAAAAGAAATTAAGCCAGATCAATCCCACGCTGTATC
>JBAZWE010000062.1:0-10836 GCA_041660545.1 Thermoleophilia bacterium | reverse complement strand
TCTCGCTGGCCGCGGCGAAGCTGTCGGCGTTCCGCTCACGCGCACCGCCGGCCGTGCTGGCCGGATGCATCCCGAAGGGAGATTCCGTCGACGCCGGCTTCATTGTGGGGTCCCCCGAAGCTTCTTCCTGATAAACGTCATCACGAACCGATTCTGAGCCACACCCGGCGGCGGAGACAGACAGCATCACAAATACCATTTGCACGAGCAGCAGTCCGCATGTTTTGAAATTGATAATTCGCATGGTTTCAAACATATCGCCAACGGCTGCTGAGAAACAAGAGGGAAAAGTGGGATTTTTCTGAATTTTTACGGAGTTATTACAAGGCTCTTACAAATGCTGCCGGTCTAGAAAATTTCCAGAGTGCCTAGAGAGTAAGTTGCCCGGAAAACCTGGTGCGCCCGGCAGGACTCGAACCTGCAACCTACGGATTAGAAGTCCGTTGCTCTATCCGATTGAGCTACGGGCGCGGAAAAAATATCCGCACTATTATAAAGCATGCGGCCGGCCTGGGCTTAACCGGCATGACTTTATTAAATCTGAGCAATTAATGTTTAACCAGTCGCGAACCGGGAACTGTAAGAAATTCAGTGACTGTTCGGGGCTAAAAAAGGAGGGTGCTTATGGCAGAGTCAGACGGGTATATCTTGTATGCAGGCGAGTATGAAAACCTTGATGATGCGAGTGAGGATTTCGCCATGATCAAGGCCTTGCACAGGGAGGACTTCGTCGGCCACTATGAGGCGGCGCTGTTCACCAAGAAGGACAACGGAAAAGTAAAGATAATCGATACAGACGAGACCTCCCGTGCACATGGCGCCGAGGCAGGCGCTATCGCCGGCGCGGTAATCGGTGTCCTGTTCCCACCGTCGGTATTGCTGATGGCGGCAGGTGGCGGAGCCGTGGGAGCGGTTATCGGTCACGTGTCCAAGGGCATGCCACGCAAGGACATCAAGGAAGTCGGCGAGATGCTGGACGAGGGCGAGGCAGGCATCATCTTTGTCGGTGAGACGACCGTCGAGGCGGGTGTCGAGAAGCTGATGAAGAAGTCGAACAAGGTCATGAAAAAAGAGATACAGGCTGAGGCCGACGAGATGAAAGCGGCGCTCAATGAAGCAGTAAAGGCAGCCTGACATGAGGCAGACTACGGGCCGCTTTGTGACGATATGAATCGCACAGGCGGCCCGTTGTATTTAAATTATGGGGTGGAAGACGGGATTTGAACCCGCGACCGCCGGAGCCACAGTCCGGAGCTCTACCAACTGAGCTACTTCCACCATGAAAACCACTTATGCCCGAATATGGAGCGGGCGACGGGAGTCGAACCCGCGACAGCCAGCTTGGAAGGCTGGCGCTCTACCAACTGAGCTACACCCGCTTGGAAAAGCAGATCCTTCGCTTCGCTCAGGATGACAATCTAATGTACATGGATGACATCCTGTGCATGGATGACATCCTGTGCTCGGAATGACATTCAGCCCATCTCTTTGTCATTCTGACGCACGAAGCGCGGAAGAATCTATAATTATGGTCGGGGCGGGCGGATTTGAACCGCCGACTTCTTGCTCCCAAAGCAAGCGCGCTGCCAGGCTGCGCCACGCCCCGTTGTTAAACGAAAATTGCGCAACCGCAACTCCCCGGCTTTATTCCGCTTACAGCCAGGATAGATTATAACAAACTGTAATCAGGATTCTGCTATCCCAGCCTCTTGCCCTCCAGCTGCTGCCGGTGACCCCGCACCAGTTCGGCTGCCCCCATGCGGCGCTTGCCTTCGGGCTGCACTTCGATAAGTTCCAGCATGCCCGAACCACAGCTGACCATCAGGCGCTCCCCTTCTATCAATGTTGTTCCGGGGCCGTCGCCGCCCTCACTGACACGGGACTTCCAGATTTTAAGTCTCTGGCCGTTGGACCTGGTAAAGGCGCCGATATACGGTGAAAGCCCCCTTATCTGCGCGGTGATCTCCCGCGCCGGACGCGACCAGTCGATCTCCAGGTCCGCCCCAGTTATCTTTTCCGCGTAGGTTGCGGCGTCTTCATTCTGCTGCGTCGGCTCGATTGTTCCGGCATCCAGGGCGTCAAGCACATCCACAAGCGCCTCTCCCCCGGCCCTTCCCAGCTTCTCATACATACTGCCGGCGTCGTCATCGTCTTCTATGTATACCGCCCGGCTGGTGTACGCGGGACCTGTGTCCAGTTTGGGTGTGATATCCATTATCGTCACGCCGGTCACGCGCTCACCGTCCATGATCGCCCGCTCGATAGGAGCCGCGCCCCGGTATTTCGGCAGCAACGAAGCGTGCACGTTGACGCAAGGTAAAGCGTTGAGCAGTGAATTTTTTAGAATCTGCCCGAACGCCGCCACTGTCAGGGTTTTGACTCCGAGTGTTTTAAGAAGTTCGATTACCTCGGGGGAGCTGATGTCTTCGGGCTGCTCAACGCGAAGACCCTCCTGAAACGCCAGCTCCTTGACCGCGGAAATGCCGAGCTCACGGCCGCGCCCGGCGGGCCTGTCAGGCTGGGTTATGACCAGGACGACCTCATGCGCCGAACCCAAAAGAGCCCCGAGTACGAGGGCTCCAAAGCGTGGTGTTCCGGCAAATGCGATTTTCATGAACTCTTTGCGCCTTCCCTGACCTTGCCTGTCACTCTCCCGGCAACTTCATATTCCTCAAATGGGACATGAGCTCCTTGCGCTGTTCCTTGCTCGTCCGGTTGATGACCATCGTTCCTTCCAGGTGGTCGATCTCGTGCTGCAGGATACGGGCTTTCAGGCCCTCAAGCTCGTAGACCCGCTTGTTGCCCTCCATATCCTCACCTTCCACTTTCACCTCTTGCGAGCGCTCGACGTCCACGGCCATGCTGGCAAGGCTCAGGCATCCCTCGGGCTCGGTGTGGGTTTCATCCGACCTCCAGGTTATCTCGGGATTGATGAGCACGTGCACTTCCTTGTCGAGCTGGAAGACTATGACTTTGCGCAGCACACCTATCTGTGGCGCGGCGAGCCCGACGCCGTCGGCGGCGTACATGATCTTGATCATGCGCTCGACCAGCTTACGCAGTTCGTCGTCCAGCTCGGCCGGGCGCGACATCTCCCGAAGACACGGGTCGCCGAACTGCCTGATCTGCGAGTACGCCGCGGCCTTGTTATTATTGTCTGCCAAAATTCACCCTCCTTGTCAAAAGAGCCACTGGGGGTCGACATCGACGACGATCCTGACCCCACGTGTATGAAATGGTTCGCGGAAATGCTCGAGCACCGGCTTGAACGCGGCCAGTGTCCGCTCAACGTCTTTCGTCTTTACCAGGATGTGGCTGCGCGACCAGCCCTGCATCCTGAACAGGTCAGCCGGACCCAGCACCTCTTCGTCACTCATGACCGGCTCCAGTTTATCACGGAGGAATCCGGCCGCCTGGACCGGCGTTTCGCTCTTTCGGCTGAGACAGATGATATTTATCAGGTTGACGAAGGGTGGATAACCCAGCCTCGCGCGACGGTCGAGTTCAGCCTGATAGAACTCGTCGAGCGCCTGTTGTGCAGCCATTCTAATACATTCAATTTCCGCATTCCACGTTTGTATGAGTACGCGGCCGTGAATGGCGGCGCGTCCGCTGCGTCCGGCCAGCTGTACGAGCAGCGCGAAAGTGTTCTCTTCCGCCCTAAACTCAGGGAAGCGTAACGCCAGGTCGGCGTTGATGACCGCGGAGAGCGATACCTCCGGAAAATGATGTCCCTTGGCGACCATCTGGGTTCCCAGCAGGATAGCGCTTTTAGCCCTGCCGAACTCCTCCAGGATGCGTGGGCCTTCTCCGTAACCGCGCGCCGTATCGGCATCTAGGCGGAATATGGCCGCCTCCGGAAAACGGGCTCTCAGCTCATCTTCCAGCCGCTGGGTGCCAACACCCCAGCGCCTGAGTTCCGCGGAATGGCATTTTGGACAGACCGACGGCACATCTTCCCCATAGCCGCAGTGATGACATAACAGGCGTTTGATGCGTGAGTGGATGGTCAGCGAAACTTCGCAGTTGGCGCACTCCCATACATGGCCGCACTGCGCGCACTGCAGGTAGCTGGCGTAACCCCGGCTGTTGAGCAGCAGGATCGCCTTCTCCCCCGCCGCCAGCGTGCGGTCGAGTTCGCTGATAAGCCGCCGGCTGAAGACAGCGTCCCTCTCCTCCCTCATGTCGATTATCTCGACATCCGGCATGGAGGCGCCGGTGGCGCGCTCGGTAAGGACGAAGCGGTCGACGACCTGGTGGTAGCTTTCCAGTCTGGGCGTGGCGCTGCCCAGCACCAGGCTTGCCCCCTCCAGCCGCGCACGCTCAACGGCTGTGCGGCGCGCGTCGTAACGAGGGTCGTTCTCCTGCTTGAAAGAACTGTCGTTCTCCTCGTCGATGACGATGAGCTTTAAGTTCGGCAGAGGCGCGAAGAGCGCCGAGCGCGGCCCGATGACCACGCCGACTTCCCCGGACCTGATGCGCATGTACTCGTCGTACCTCTCCCCCGGGCTGAGGCCGCTGTGGACGATGCCGACCTTCCCGCCGAAGCGCCGCCTGAATCTTTTGACCGCCTGATGTGTCAGTGATATCTCCGGGACCAGGACTATCGCCGAACCGCCGCGCGCCATGGCCTCTTCGATGGCGCGCAGATAAACCTCGGTCTTGCCGGCGCCGGCGACCCCCATTACCAGTATCTGACGGCTGCGGAGCGGCGCATCCGAATCCATGCGGGTGACTATGGCTTCAAATGCCGCTTGCTGGTCGTCGTTCAGCTCATGGTAAGCGGCCGAACCCTCGGCAGTCCTTACTTCTTCAGAACTTTTATCAACACCATCGTAATAGCGAAGCGTGTCACGGCTGATATTTTGCTCCACGATCCGCACCTCGCCGCTTGCGTCCATGGCCTTTACCGTAGGGCGGCTGACGCCCGCGCTACGGCACAGTTGGGCGACCGTCTGTCCGCCTTCGGCCACAAGCGCGTCGATTATCCGCCGGCGCGCCGAGCTCATGCCCGCCAGTTGAACATCATCGAGGTCTTTGACAAGGTCTACGGTCTGTACTTTTTTCGGCTTGCCGCTGGCCTGTTTCAGGACGTATCGCGTTCTGCCTGCTGATACTGTTTTTACGAGCGTGGGAAGCCCACCCGGCGGCAGCACCAGCCCCAGCGCCACGGCGGGTGAGCAGTAATAATAGGAAGCAACCCAGAGCGCCAGCTTGATCAGCGGTTCTGGGATCGCCGGGTAATCGAGCACGTCTTCGATCGCGGCAAGGCGCGATGCGGGTATTTCTGTGTTTGAAGATAATGCCGCCACGATGCCCAGCGCCTTCTGACGGCCGAAGGGAACGACGATGACCGAACCGGGCCTGGTGATTTGTGAAAAGGCGGGCGGTATGAGGTAGTCGAACGGTTTTTCCAGCGAACGCGTCTTCAGCTGGATGTAGACCTGTGCAATTGCCTGAGAAGAATCCATGGGGTCATTATATCCTGCCCCGCACAGGAACCCGGGGGAAACAAAAGGGGCGCGCCGAAGGCGCGCCCCTTAAACTATCTTTTCCAGACCGGCTTTACGTGAACAAACCGGTTTTAAATACCATCGTTCCGCTACAAGCGGACTTCCCCGCTAGCTGCTTTCCGTCAATGCGCCCAGCCCGGCGGCATCCCTCAGAGCCTCAGCCCTGTCGGTGCGCTCCCAGGTGAAGTCATGGTCGTGACGGCCGAAGTGGCCGTAAGCCGCGGTCTTCTTGTAGATCGGACGGCGCAGGTCGAGGTCGCGCAGGATGGCGCCCGGACGCAGGTCGAAGCTTTCACGCACGATCTCGTTGAGCTTCTCGAGTCCGATCTTTTCCGTGCCGAAACACTCGACCATGATCGAAACCGGATGCGCTACACCGATGGCGTAGGCGACCTGAACCTCGCACTTGTCAGCCAGCCCGGCGGCCACGACGTTCTTGGCCACATAACGGCATGCGTAAGCCGCGGAGCGATCGACTTTCGTCGGGTCCTTACCCGAGAAAGCGCCACCGCCGTGACGCGCGGCGCCGCCGTAAGTGTCTACGATTATCTTACGGCCCGTGAGTCCGCAATCGCCCATCGGTCCGCCGATGACGAACTTGCCGGTCGGATTGACCAGGATATTGATCTTGTCAGGGTCGTACATTCCCTCCGGCAGGATAGGATGGATCACGTGCTCGATCAGATCCGGCCTGATCATCGAATCGATATCGATGTTCGGTTTGTGCTGGGTGGAGATAACGACCGTGATGATCTCAGCCGGTTTGTCGTCCTCGTAGCGGACCGTCACCTGGGTCTTGCCATCCGGGCGCAGGTACGGCAGCACGCCGCTCTTGCGGACCTCTGAAAGCCGTTTACCCAGCTTGTGGGCCAGCAGGATCGGCATCGGCATCAGTTCGGCGGTCTCGTTGACCGCGTAGCCGAACATCATGCCCTGATCGCCGGCGCCCTGCAGATCGAGCGGATCTTCGTCGTCGGCGTCGGTTCTTACTTCGAAAGCCTGATTTACACCCTGGGCGATATCGGGTGACTGCTCGTCGAGCGCCACGATGACGCCGCAGGTATCACCATCAAAACCGTATTTGGCGCGGTTGTAGCCGATGTCCAGCACCGTCTCGCGCACCAGCTTTGGTATATCGACATATGTCTCGGTTGTGATCTCGCCCCCGACGACGACCAGTCCGGTAGTGACCAGCGTTTCACAGGCCACACGGCCATACGGGTCTTCCTTGAGCACGGCATCCAGGACACCGTCGGAAATCTGGTCGGCGATCTTGTCCGGATGTCCCTCGGTCACCGATTCTGATGTAAACAGATAATCTTTTGCCATGTCTTTCCCTCCAGAAGGTAAAAAAAATGCCTCTCCGTCGAACTCCAAAGAGGACAGAGAACTTATAGAACGAACTTAACCATTAATAAGTCTAGCAGCCCGCTGTTTTAAAATCTAATAAACGGGCAACATAAGAACCCCCTGTCGGCAAATATGAGCAAGGAAGTGAGCGGATATGCATATCGAAGACGGTTTCAAGCATGAAGTACCGTCGCCGCCGCTGCTGATCGGAGCGGCATTGTTGATTATCCTGATAGTCGCCGCTGGCATTTCACCGCTGATTTATTCGTTCTTTAACTGATTTAAGGTCTGGCGCCTTGATTTGTTTCCGCACAATATGAAAAAAGACGCCGCCGGGCGCCTGCTTAAGATCCTTCGCTTCGCTCAGGATGACAGCGTTAGCTTCACCTCAGGATGACTGCGTAACGTTCACCCCGGGATAATAGGCATTCCCGCCTAATCAGATCATCCTCATGGGAATCCCCGCGGCCGCCATGTATTCCTTGGCCTGTTTTATCGAATAAGTCCCGTAATGGAAGATACTGGCCGCCAGCACCGCGTCGGCATCGGCTTCCTTTACCACCTCGACCAGATGATCGAGGGTTCCCGCGCCACCAGACGCGATCACGGGTATGTTGATACGGGAGGTGATCGCCCGCGTTAAGTCGATGTCATAGCCGTCCTGCGTTCCGTCTGTGTCCATGCTGGTGAGCATGATCTCCCCCGCGCCGCGTTCGGCGACTTCAGCGGCCCATTCCACGGCGTCACGGCCCGTGCCGACACGGCCGCCGTTGACGAAGGCCTCCCATTTCTTTTCCTCGCCTGTTGAAACCAGCTTGGCGTCGATGGCGACCACGATGCACTGCGCCCCGAATCTCCTGGAACAACGGTTTATCACGTCCGGGTTAGCCAGCGCCGCCGAGTTGATGGCGATCTTGTCCGCTCCCGCCTTGAGGACCTTGCGGATATCGGACTCGTCACGCATGCCGCCGCCTATCGTGAAGGGGATGAACAGCTCTTCGGCGCAACGCCTGGCCAGATCGACGACGGTATCGCGCCGCTCGTGTGACGCGGTGATATCGAGGAATATCAGCTCGTCGGCGCCCTCGCGGTCGTAGGCGGAAGCCAGTTCGACGGGATCGCCGGCGTCGCGGATATTGACAAAACGGATGCCTTTTACAACACGTCCGTTGCGTACGTCAAGGCAGGGGATTATGCGTTTACAAAGCACAGACGTCAAGCCTCACAGAAAGCACCTTGAATGATTTCGCTCCGCTAACGATCATATGGTGTGCCCGGGTTTCTTCAATCGAGGATTGCGCGGGCTTCGGATACTGTGAACTTTCCCTCGTACAGGGCGCGGCCGACGATAACGCTGGAGATGTTGCGCAGACCCAGTTTCTTTAAGTGGACGAGGTCGATGATATCTGAAATGCCGCCTGAGGCGATGATGTCGATGTCTACTGACTTGGCCAGCTCACTTACCGCATCGAGGTTCATCCCCATCATCATGCCGTCGCGGTCGATATCCGTATAAAGGATATGGTGGACGCCTTCGCCCTGAAGAAAGCCGGCAAAGCGCACGGCGCTTACCGAACTCTTTTCCTGCCAGCCGTGAGTGGTGACGAGTCCGCGTTCGGCATCGACGCTGATCACGAGTTTGTCGCCCAAGATACTCACCGCTTCCAGCAGCAGGGCCTGGTCGGTAACGGCGCTTGTGCCGAGTACCACCCGGTTAATCGGACCCTCTTGAATCTTGACCAGGTCCTCCCTGGTGCGGATACCGCCACCGTATTCAACCGGGATCGAGACTGTCTCAGCTATTTCCTCGACTATGGACAGGTTCACCATTTTACCGAGACGGGCGCCATCGAGATCGACAACGTGCAGGGCCTGGGCGCCTTCGTCCTCAAACTGTTTCGCGCGGGCCACCGGATCGGTGCTGAAAACGGTAGCATCCTGGAAATCACCGCGCCGGAGGCGCACACACTGACCATTCTGTATATCTATAGCTGGAAAAAGGATCATTTGGCGAAATTCCTCAGTATCGTCAGCCCCAGCGAGCTGCTTTTTTCGGGGTGGAACTGAAATGCGGCGATATTGTCGCGCTCCACGGCCGACACGAAAGTACAACCATAATCCGTCGTACATAGTATATCGGATTCTTCATTGGGAACCACTGCGTATGAATGCACGAAGTAGAAGGATGAGCCATCGGGAATGCCTTTAAGTAAACGCGATTCCTTGCGGCTGGATATCTGGTTCCAGCCAATCTGCGGTATCTTGAGTTCGGTCGGCAGAAGCTCGACGCGCCCCGGCAGCAGGCCCAGACCCCGGTGCAGTCCGTGCTCGTCGCTTTCCTCAAAAAGAAGATCCAGACCCAGGCAGATTCCCAGAAAGGGCTTGCCCGCGCCCACCTCTTCCCTGATCACCCCGGCAAGACCGCGTTTTTCGAGGTTATCCATGGCGTCGCCAAAAGCGCCGACGCCTGGAAGCACTATGCGCTCGCCGTGCCGTACATCATCCGGGTCACGGCTGACTTTTACATCGGCGCCGACCTTCATGAGGGCTTTCTCCACGCTGCGGAGATTGCCCATGCCATAATCGACAATGATAATCATGGGGACGGTCTCACAGCACACCCTTTGTCGACTGCACGCCGGGTCTGCGCTCGTCCAGCATCGTGGCCTCATCCATCGCCCGCGCGAACGCCTTGAAGATGGCCTCGATTACGTGATGCGGATTCGTGCCCGCCTGAAGGCGCACATGCATAGAGATACCTGCGTTGACTATGAACGCCTGGAAAAATTCATGGGTAAGATCAGTATCAAAACCGCCGACCTTCGAGGCGGTCATATCGAGGTTATAGGCAAGATAAGGACGGCCGCTGATGTCGACGCATACAGTCGCCAGCGCCTCGTCCATCGGCAGGATAAAAAAGCCGTAACGCGTGATGCCTTCCTTGTTGCCCAGTGCCTGCGCGTAAGCCTGGCCGAGACAGATCCCCACATCCTCGACCGTGTGGTGGCCGTCTACTTCAAGATCTCCCTTGGCTGTTACCTCGAGATCGAAGAGGCCGTGCTTGGCATAAAGAGTGAGCATGTGATCGAAAAAGCCGACGCCGGTGTCGATCTTCGACTCGCCGGTGCCGTCGATATCAAGCTTGACGACAATATCGGTTTCCGTGGTTTTGCGCTCTATGGTGGCCTGTCTGGACATTTAAAGCCCCATTCCTTTCCCTGTTTATAAAACAAGATTCTTCGTCGCCCGCGCTCCTTGGAATGACGGTCTGTATGTCACGTCATCCGCGCTCCTTGGAATGACGGTTTGTATGTCACGTCATCCGCGCTCCTTGGAATGACGGTTTGCAGTCATCCTGAGCCGCAGGCGAAGGATCTCTCTATTCGTCCTCTTCCGGCGGCAAACCGTACATCTGCAGACGCAACTGGGCGGCTCTGGCGTGGGCCTTTAAGCCCTCCGTCAGCGCAATCTCCACCAGCGGCGGCGTCAACTCGGAAACGGTCGCCGGAATCAAGGATATCACAGCGACTTTACGCAGGAAATTCTCCACTGAAAGGGCCGAACTGAACCTCGCCGCTCCCGCCGTGGGCAGTACATGGTTCGAGCCTATTATGTAATCACCATAGGCGGCGCAGACCTCTTCTCCGAGGAACACCGCGCCTGCACAGGTGATCTCGTGGACGACCTGCTCCGGATGTTCGGTGTGTATCTGCAGATGCTCGGGCGCGAAATGATTGCTGAAATCGATGGCGAGCTCGATGGCGTCCGGACCACCGGGCGCCATTATTATGGAAATATTCTCGGTTTTCGTTTCATCCAGGCCAAGGTCGCGCGCCTGGGATGCAACCGAAGCCTCGACCCTTTCGGCCAGATCTTCAGACCAGCACACGAGAACCGCGATTGCGCCGCTGCCATGCTCCACTTGGGCCAGAAGATCGATTGCTATCAGCTCTGGTGTGGCTGAACTGCCGGC
>JBAZWE010000061.1:0-11054 GCA_041660545.1 Thermoleophilia bacterium | reverse complement strand
AATCCTGGGTCAGTATTCGGGCAAGAAACAGAAAGCCCGGGTGGCGATATGCGGTCGGGGTAACAGCGCTGGCCGGATAAATGGTGGTATCAGTGACTTCAGATGTTTTCATGGGAAAGTATCGAAGTGAGTAGCTCGTCCGGGCGAAAGGCGGGCGCCTGCCGGAGGACCATGATTGCATCCACGGTTACACCACCGTTCAGGCAGACGCCCGCATCGCCGCGCCAGGGACTCTTGTAAAGACAGAAGCGGCCAGCACCGGTTTCCGAATCCCTGGAATCTTTCCCCGCAACGGATTTCTGATGGATCTTTTCTTTATCCGTGATGAATGTTGAATCCTGCGATTGAAGGTAGTCCATATCCTTGATCGCTAGCTCCTGATGATTCTGGTTGTCGTCATAATCAGTATTTCAGTCCTGACTGGAAGCAGATCTGACATTTTTCGGCGGCATCATAAAAGAGTCCCGAACTAAACCGAAGTCTTATTGTCCGACCTTAGGGAGGCTCCCAACCAGATTGCCAGCCCCACGATGACGATTCCAATAACAATCATCAGCGGCTTGATACCGAGATTGCACGGCATGTCGGGGTTCGGGCAAATCGGATATAAAACCACGGGATTTAGAATGGTCGCGATTGCCGCGCCACCCAGCGCGGCGGCTGAAATAGCTTGGATAAGCGGATTTTTCGTCAGCATGATGACTACGCCGATTATGGCGGTCAGGATACCGATCACCAGTGCGGCCCGCGCCGTGTAGTAACAATGCATGTGCTGGCCGTTCATTCCCAGCTTGCCTGCATACTCACAGACACGCAGAAAACCGAATCGGGGCGCCAGTGCTATCAGGGCTCCCAGGATTGTCACTGCGGCTCCAGTCGCGATTCTTGTGTTGTCTTTCATGGTTCCTCCTAGGCTTTTATTACGGTGGTGTATCTTTTATCAGAGCAAACTTCGTGCCAAAAGACCAAATTCATGCAATGCTGTCCAGAATATGCCTGTTTGCGGGGTTTTTTGCTTGAGGAGAACTGAGCGAGAGCTAACACTGTTTCCAAAAAATGGTTCTGAATAACGGTTTTGCCACGGATTGTGTGCGATATGACACAAAAGAATATTGGGCACTCGATCAGAGATTCAGTAATACCCGCGCTTGACGTATAGCTGTCAGAACCTGACTTTCACAATACGGTGATTATCGGTATCAGCTACATAAATGTAGCCATCGCCACCGGCGGCCACGGCAGTTGGTGTCCGGAAATGACCGGGACCCGTGCCGTACTTGCCGATGCTTCCTTCAGGAAGTCCCATCTCGTCGAACTTGAAGATACGATGCAAACCGGCATCGGCAACGTATACCTTACCTCCCGGGCTGAGACAGACACCTCGGGGCAGGTCGAGCCTCTGGTCGTCGGGTCCGGTGGCACCCCACTGTCGAAGCAGATTACCGGCGGAATCGAAGCGCTCGATGCGATGATTAAAAAAGTCAGCCACGAACAATGATCCGTCCCCAGCTATAGCCAGGGCTGATGGCCATTTGAAGGAACCCGCCTCCGTGCCCGGGGTTCCCCATTGGGAGACATAATCACCATCGGGTCCGAATTTCTGGATCCGGTTGTTTCCGGTATCGGAAACTAGCACGTTCCCGGCGCCATCGATTGCAACGCCTTCAGGCCAGCGGAACTCTCCGGGTGCTTCGCCAGTCGTGCCCCACTCAAGCAGATAGTCTCCGCTCTGATTGAATTTCTGTACCCGATGATTGTAGGTATCGGCCACAAAGATATTATGGTCGGCGTCAATGGCGACACCGCGAGGATGCGCAAACTGTCCCGGGCCGGAGCCACTTTCACCTATCACATCAAGCAGGCGGCCGCTGGTATCAGCCAGTTGTATACGATGATTCCCCGTGTCGCTTACGGCGACCAGGTTGTCACGGACGGCGATTCCATGAGGGCCATTTACTTCACCGGGCGCTGTGCCGGAGCCACCACTCTTACCCATGTAAGTTCCATCTGAGTCAAGCTGTACGATCCTGTGGTTGCCTCGGTCGGACACAAAAACATTGCCGCTGGCGTCGACCGCGATACCCGTAGGGCCGTCGAATTCGCCGCCGGAGTGGCCATAAGAGCCCCATGAGGCCAGATGCCGGCCCGCCGCATCAAGTTTTTGAATTCGGTTATTGAGTGTATCCGCAACATAAATGTCACCCCTTGAATCGACGGCAACTGCATTGGGATAGCTGAACTCGCCATCGGCGTCGCCCTGCTTGCCCAGCGTGGTCAGAAGCTCTCCGGAGGCATTGAACTTCTGAATGCGGTGGTTGAACGTATCCGCGACCCAGATCTCACCTTCGGGGTTTATGGCGATACCCCGGGGAGAATCAAGGCAGGTATCGCACGAGCCTTTCTGTCCCCAGGTTTTGAGGGTCTCTCCATTCAGGCCGATTTTCTGGATACGATTGTTGCCGGTGTCCGACACATAGATATTTTTATCGCCGGCTACGGTGATACCTCCCGGATGAAGGAAGCGTCCCGGTTCGGAGCCCGGATTACCCCACGTGGCTGAGCGCTGTCCGCCGGTTTCGATCCGGATGATCTGGGATGCGTTGGTATCGGCCACATATATGGCGCCGTCCCGATCCACTGCTACATCCTCCGGGTAATAGAAAACACCGCCGACGCTTGCCGCGGACTTGCCATCGCCAACACCGTCGAGTCGCTCCACGCGGTTGTTGAATGTGTCGGCTACGATGATGCGTCCGTCATTATCTACATCGAGACCGGAAGGATATGAGAGCGTGGGCCTCTCTTCCTCGGAAAAAAGAAGAACAGGCTGGTCATCCGTTGCGCCGGAGACCCTTTCACAGGCACAGGATGAGAGCAGGAGCGCTCCCAGACCGGCGCCTATGGCACTAAGGGCCGTGGCAATTCTGTGAGGCAGTCTAGTCTTGTGGAATATCGCCATAAGGCATGAGCGGTGACGGCCTCCCCATCGCTTCGCTTATGGATTGATTTTTAATCACACGATGAGCGGCCACAAAACCCTGGCCAAAGCTGCAATTGGTGCATATCACTTCCACGGGTGAACCGCTGGTGTCTGGGAACTGAATTTCCCTGGCGCCGCCTTTCGGCAGGAGGAAGAAATCATTATCCGTGTTTTCCGGATCATTCATTTTCCGGCCACCTATATTGATTTCCACCCTTGCTTCCTCGTCCATGCCGTTGCCCAGTAAAAGCCAGTCGCCCTGGATACCGCTTTCAGCTCTTGAATCATAGCTGTCGAAACTGTAGCGGCTGTCCAGATGTGACAGACCCGCGGCGGCAAGTTCAGAGAAAGAGTCGACGGTCGTGATCTGCGCTCCCACGACCAGTGGTTGATCGTTGGTTGAGACTACCCTGACAAGTCCGTCCTCTGCGTCCTTGAGGTCGGCGATAGCCGAGGTACCGGCGGCAATGGAGTAGTGTCCTTTTAGGGACTCCGGCTGGTCCGGGTCGCCGACATAGACATCGACTGCGGCTTCTTTGGTACCGGCGTTGCCGATAAAGAGGCTGTCCGAGACTGTTTTATTGCTGGTGTGAGGTGCAAACCAGGGAAGCAGCCAAACCGGTTCCAGATCTTCCCCTGCCACCGCTCTGATCTCACTGATGGATGAGCCGTGTGTGGTTCTCAGTTTAATGTCGAGCTGCTGGCCGGTGGGACAGATGATCTTTACCGGTCCGCCTGTTGTATCGGCAAGCCCTCTGATCTCCTCGGCATTTTCGGCGAGGCTACCCTGCCACTTCTCCTGTCCGCCGACAAAAACACTCACGGTCGCAACTCCGCCGCCACGATTGGCCATGACCAGTTCACTTTTATTTCCACTGCCGTCTGAATGTGAGTCATACCAGGGAAGAAAATAGGAATTTGGCGAGGCGGCAAAACCGGTAATCGACCAGCCACTGCCGGAGCTGCTTGTGGAAAACGCCGAATAGTTCTGCCAGTACTGCACAAGCCTGATCGTCACGGAGGATTGTCCGGGAGCCGGCGTACCCGTATGCGGCAGTTCCGGCGCCGGTACGTTGATGCTCCAGCTGGACGTCTGGCTATTGCCCGCATTGTCCGCGGCAGAGACCTGTATATTGTTGGCCCCCGCCGGAAGGTTAGAGCCAGGGGTGTAGGTAATATCGCTGACGCCTGCTGTGGCTGAGCTGGTCACATCGTCACCATTGAGAAGTACACGCACCGATGCGATATCGATACCGCTGCCGTTGTCAATATAATGGGCCGAGATGGAAGGCATGCCGCTGCCGGTGTTTCCCTGCGGCATTTCCTGGCTTATGTCCGGAGCAATCGTGTCTACATTAAAGTTCCATTCACTCTGACCGGTATGTCCGGCATCATCGAAGGCGGTCACCCGGACAATATGATTGCCTTCCGCAAAAGGACCGGGCGAAAAGTGGACACCGCTGGCGTCTATCGATGCCTCTGATGTCACCTCGACGCCGTCAATCGTCAACTGCACCGTGCCGGTGTTGATGATGCCCATGCCGGCTGCCTGGAAATTCGCGCCGATTTGCGGTGTCAGGGTTGTCTGCCAGCTTAAAGGAGCCGGCTGCTGACCGGTTACGCCGATTGCGGCGGTATCCAGATGAAAACTCCACGCGGCCGTACCGTGGTTGCCGACGTTGTCGGGGATATCGATGCTGATGTTATGGTCCCCATCGGCCAGGGCCCCCGTAGGGCAGCTGAGATTGGACGCATTAATCGAACAGCTTGAAGTGACGTTGCCGCCGTCCATGGACACACTGACTCCACCAGCGTTGACGCCGGATCCGGAGCCATCGCTCAAGTTCGCGGATATCGTGGATGAAGAGGTGTTGATATTACCCGTTGGCTGCATTGCGGATGCCGTTGGAGCCGTGGCGTCGACGTTTATGTGCCAGGTCGATACACTGCAATTATATAAATTGTCACAAATAAACGCTTCTATCTTGTGACTGCCGTCCGTCAGGCCGGATTTAAGAATCGAGATACCGCTGTCGGTGATGGTGGTGCCGACCTGGTGTCTGTTGTCGACGTGTATCATCGCCGTATTCGGCTTGATGCCGCTGGACGGGTCCGGATCGCTGTAGTTGGCGCTTAAAAAGACTGAGGGACCCGTGATGGAACCGTCGGCCGGAGTCTGATTGAAGATTATGGGTGGAGTCGTATCCGGCGCTGTTGTAGTGATTATGCCTGAACTGACATTGGACGTTGTCGTGATGGCCGCGGGTATGGGTGAAGTCACCGGGGACTGTGTCGAAGCACTGCCACCCGGGGTTGTCTGCTGTGGCGAATATGCTGACTCTACAGCGCTCGGCGTCGTGCCCGCCATGAGGTCCTGCGGTGACGCCGCCAGAATGATCGCAGCGGAGACAGTCAGCGTAAGCAGGATCGCCGACATGCATTTATATGAATTTATGCTCATTCTCATCTTCGTTCCTTTTTACTTATCTGGGAGGCCATGGGCAGCAGGGTGGCCAGCCGGGAGGCGGACCGGAATCCGCACCGCCGCCACCACCGGATGAACCCGCGGAACCGCCGGAATAGTTGTAACCGCTGTACGTGTAGCCGGAAGACGCGTCGTTCTGTGTGACCTGGGTCTCGCCGGCCTTGTAGTCGAGAGTCAAAACCATTGGTCCTTCAAGGAAGCTGCCGTCGATACCCTCGGCGCGACCGACGGCAATCGTATAACTCTGCGACGCGGTCAGGCTGCCGCTGGTTATCATGATCTTCTGTCTTTCCACTGATATCACGGCGTCAGGCATGTCCGTACCGATTACCGCCTTAACAGCCTCAGGATCACGAAAAGCGACGCTGGCATCAAGTTCGACGATGACGCCGCCCGCATCGTTCGGCTGGGCTTTTCCATAAAGGGTGAGTGGCTTGACCACGGCGGTCCTGATTTCTCCGGATTCTGTCTCAACACCGCTGCCGGCGCCCTCAGCCATTACCTTGAATACATGGACGACGCCCTGTTTGAGAGAAACGACAGCCGGCAGCGTGGCCCTGGAGGGATTTGACTCGTCTATCTGGAGCTCCACGACTTCGCTGCCGTCCAGAGACACGGAAGCCTTATTGACCGGCTTATTGAATGAGAAAACCAGTTCAGACTGAGGCGGTATCTTTCCACCCGGAGAGAGCCGTGTGCCGTTGACTTCAATTGTGTCGACGATTACAGGGCTCACTGTTTTAAAGGTTGATACAAATTCGCGGGTGACGCCGATGGCCGAGGCGATCTTGGTCTCGATACGTACCTCCTGGCCCGGCTTGAGATCGAGCTCACGATAGATGTCGCCCGATTCGAGGTTGTATTCCATGAGGAGGGGTTTGTCATCCACGGTCACGACCACCTTGCCGATCGTTGCCAGAGCTGAAGAGCTTATCTGAAGCGGATTGCCGAGTGGGATTTCCGTACTCTCGTTGCCGGGATTTATCGAGGCGGTGGGTACGGCGAGCCATGTAGCGATCGCGATGATCACGATTGCCGCTGTGGCGATTACTGCTGACTTTCTTATATTTCTTCTATTCATCTTTCTGGGGGTATTTCAGACGGGACCCCCCAGCGGTCCCGTCTGAAAACTATTTGCAAGAAGGCTGGGGGGCTTTCTTGTATCAGTCTTAACTTCTACCGGCCGTCCCTTTGGGGGATGCCGGGGAGATTTCCTGCCCCGGTTTTACCCGGAGCTCTAAAAGCTTTTGCACTCATGACCCAGACCGTTGAGGGCAAAGAGTCGCTTGCTTGCCATATATGGAAGCAAGGAACGTGCCAACTATCCTGATAATTACGGTCGTTTTAAAGATAAAAGAAAAAAGTGCCTATTAGCAGGTGATATCTGGTTTGTATGTTCGATGCGGGCCGAAAGATGCCCGTGGTTGCGGTGTTATCATGCCTGGATGTGGGGCAACCCTGTGGCTTCTGACATCCCGAGTGTGGCATTTCATACAGGGGGGAGCGGCGGCAATAGGGTGTTGTAGATGGTTTGAGTTTGGATTAAGCAGGCGGAGGATCAATATTATTCATTCAGTCGGGGCGGCGTTTATTCATCAGTGAGAATGTCAGTTTCGGCGGTCGATGAGTCAAGTTCGAACCCGATAAGGTCCACCACCTTATAGAAGGGCAGGAAGTCGGGCTGGCCGGGAGGCTCAGCAGCCTGCATTTATTCCGCCGTGCAACTGGCTGTACTGACCGGGGTGTTGTTTTGTATGGCTTGCCGGATCAGCGGTTTGGCTTCGTCGATCATCAAGGCATAACCGACATTGTTCTGGCTTAGGGATTTGGCAAAAATAATTCCGGCTACGCTTCCATCCGCGGCGATTAGCGGTCCGCCGGAATTACCAGGCTCCACGTCGGCCTGGACTTCATAAATATTCCTGATCACCAGTCCCCGGTTATAAATATTGCGCCCCTCGGCTGTCACATGGTCAATGATCACACCGTTGCCCGCAACCAGGGGTCCGCCGCCCGGATAACCAAGGACCGCGGCAGCGTCATTATCCGGCAGGATCTGACTGGTTAACTTAAGCGGCGGATCGGCGAGATCGTTAACCCGCAATACGGCGACATCGAGGTCGGGGTCGAACCAGATCGGCGTCGCCTGATAAGTCCCGCTTCCGTCGACAACTTCAGGAGCGGCAATGCCGCCTACCACGTGAGCGTTTGTCACTACTATCTCATTGTCCACGACAAACCCTGATCCAAAAACCATCCCACCACAACCTTCGCCCTGAATTTTAACCACCGAAGCCTCATCGTTGATCACGGCCTGATTATTGACCGAGTTGGACGGCGAAACGGTTGTGTGCTTAGGTTCGAGTCCCAAAAAGACGTTCGGAAACCCGTTGGGACTGATTATCTTTTCCAGCCGCGCGAAGATATCGGGCGGGGTCGGGAAAACTGCGTCCAATTTACGGACAATCAGAGACTGCTTTACCTGGCTGCCGATGTCGTAACTTCGGACATTAGTCAGGGCAGAAGCACCCAGCCATACCACAACAAGGGAAAAGATCACCGCCAGGCCAGCCCCGAGCGCCTTATCCAATCCGCGCAGGTGCACCCGTGCGGCTGAACTATTCAGACGCTGTCCGGCCGCTTCGCCCAAAGCGGCAAAAAGCGAGGCCAGTCCCAGTTCCTCAATCAGTACGATAAACAGTTTTACGATAGGGTTTGAGGCAGAAGGCACTATCCAGCCGGCCACCTGCACGCCGAGCAGCAGACCGGCCACAAACCCGGTGTAGGATAAGAGCAGCCTCATAAGACCTGCCCTGCTGCCCCAGAGCAGGGCAGTAAGCAGCAGGATAATAATCATCAGATCTAAAAAGTTCATATGTCGATTATACGGGGGATAGTTCCTGCTGGATCATTAAGTATAAAGTTCGGCATGAGGCTGGCTTTTGGCGGCAGTGACGGTATTGTGACCCGAATCTTCTTCACAGGTTCTACGACTGGTACCGCATACGCCCGAGTGCTCTGAGTGAATAAAGCCCTTTTAGCCGGCATTGGCCCGGTCAGCATACTTGCCGGAGCGGCCACGAACAGCTACCGGCAAAGTCCACCTTATTCGTCGGGATTTATGCTCGTGTCGTAGGGTGAGATATTCGTAACCTTGGCGCTTTCGAAGGTGATCTTTAAAAGGCCTTCACCGCTGGATTTTTCGTAATACCAGATTATGGTGGGATTTTGAGAGGGGCCGGTACGGTGCGAACGTGGGGGTGTTCCCAATATCGCTTCGACCTGATCGAGGTTCATGCCCTTTTCGATCTTTGCGTATGCGTCAGGCGTGATGCCGCTTTTATCGCCACAGCTTGATGCGGCGACAGCTACCGGGACTGTCAGCGCAAAAATAATGAAAATGAACATCATTTTTCGCAAGGTTTTCATTCCTCGTTGTCCGAAAGATGTCCCTTGGTCATCCTGAGTATCCGCTGAGCCCTGGATGCAACCACGCGGGAGTGAGTGACTATCACGATGGTGACGCCATCCTCGTTGATTTTTCTGAACGTCTCCAGGATATCAGCTTCGGTTTCTTCGTCAAGATCGCCGGTCGGCTCGTCGGCGAGAATAAGTTCAGGCTTGTTCATGAGGGTCCGCGCCAGCGCCACACGGCGCTGCTCGCCGCCGGAAAGCTGACCGGGGTAGGAATGCATCCTGTCGCCCAGTCCCACAAGATTCAGCAGTTCCTCGGGACGATTCAGATCGGCCTCCGGATTATCTCCGAAAGTCGACGGCAGCCGGACGTTGTCGAGCGCGTTCAGTGTAGGCATCAGGCTCGCGAACTGGAACGAGAAGCCGATCTTCATATTTCTCATCAGCGACATTTCCTTGTCGCTTAAGTTCCAGATATTGACATCGTCGAGTAGTACGCGGCCGGAGCTTGGTTTGGTGAGGCCGCCCATCAGGCTCAGCAGCGTCGTCTTGCCGGACCCGGAGTGTCCTACGATGGAGACCATCTGACCCATGGGGATTTCGAGGTCCACGCTGTCTACCGCGCGCACCGTGCTCGGCCCCACTTTATAGGTCTTGCTCAAGTCCTTGAGGACGATCATGTTTTCATTACCCGACATGGTGCTTTTCACTTACTCTCCCTGCCTGATGGCGGCGTATGGCTCCAGCCTGCTTGAGCTATATGCGGGATAAAGGGACGCCGCGGCGCCAGTGGCGATGGCCAGCAGCAGGGTTATCAATGTCAGTTTCACGAAGGTCAGCAGCGGCGGCCAGAGGTACGGTATTCCCAGGCTTGTCGTTATCACGGCTTTGAAAATGAACAGGCCGGCGCCGCCGATGAAAATGCCCACCAGGCCGCCGGCTGCTGTAAGGAAAACGGCTTCTGTAAGCATCAGGCGGAAGACAAACTTGCGACTGGCGCCCATGGCCCGCAGCAGACCGATCTCCCGCTGGCGCTCGTTGACGATCATAGAGAAGATCGCGGCGATGGTAAGCAGCGACATCACCCAGACGATGGCGTCTATGGCGATAAAGCCGCGAGTAAAGCCTGAAAGCCGGTCGGTGACCGAGCGGCTGAGCTCGTTGGCGGTTATGATCATGGTCCCGGGGACGTTGGTCTTTATCCTCTGGGACAACTGATCTATGTTCGTGCCGGGAGCCATTTTCACGAGCACGGATGAAATCTGTCCGGGCTTCACATCGATGGGCTCTACTGCCTGGATAGATGAGTCGGCCGCCATCTGATAGGCGTCGTCGATCTTCATGAACACGCTTTCATCAGCTCCCATGCCCGTGGCGTCCAGAACACCGGCCACGTTAAAAGCCTGACCATAGAAATGAACCTGTTCACCCTTGTTGGCGAGGATCAGCGAGCCGATCACGACCTCGTCCTTTTCGAGTGAACGATTCAGGTTGTCATTGAGCCAGGGAGTGATTACAAAATCAGTATCCGGATCATAGCCGACCAGTTGCGCGCGGCCGGTACAACAGGGGACCGACAGTAACGATTCGATGAAAAGTTGGGGAGACGCCTGATCGACACCGGGAGTTGCCCTTACCTGATCCAGAACCGAGCGGCTCATGTAAAAACTTGTGGGAGCTCCGGTGATCAGAGCCGCCTGACCGGATTCCTGATAGCCCTCGGGAACCACCAGGAGGTCGGCTCCAAGCCGCTCCATACCTACTTCAAGGCTGCGGTCGACGCTGCCTATCAGAAGCGTCGCGGAGAAAAGTGTGCCGGCCGCCAGCCCGACAATGGCGATGGTGACAAAGCTTCTAAACGGCTTGCGTCTGAGGTTTTGTGCGGCCAGATAAAGGAGCCCGAGTCTTTTCATTTCAGCTCTTTCGGCTCCTCTGTAGTTGAACTAAAGTTATACATGGGATCGCTATTCAGAATACCTGTGTCATTTGTGAGAATCAAGGAAATTCACTTGTCCAGTCCGTATTTCTCTATCCGGTAAAGAAGAGTATGCCGGCTGATGCCCAATAACTGGGCCGCTCTGGTGCGGTTTCCGCCAGTGCGTTCGAGTGCCTGCGCAATTAGTTCCTTCTCGACCTTCCCCAGAGTGACTCCGTCGGCGGGCAGTTTTACGGCTT
>JBAZWE010000060.1:0-11742 GCA_041660545.1 Thermoleophilia bacterium | reverse complement strand
CTTGGTAATGTCAGGGTTTCTCGAGCCGGACATCGGTCTCTTTAAAATCAATTAACTTGCGATTCTTGACATCGTAATGAATAAAATAGTCCGCAGTTTGAAATTCTGAACCAGGCTCGATATATGTCGCAATCAAGTCATCTCTTCTGTACGTGATTTCCATAAGTGCAGATATGGAACCGTCGATCATGAAGCTGGTTTCTGTTATGTCGTTTTCCAGCTTGAATAAAATTGTTGAATTCGGATGAGGTGTAGGTAATGTACTGACGGTGTCTTCAGAAAGTCTTTGATAGGCCTCCGATGTCTCCTGCCAGGCACGATTGTTTATGTTGAGTCCAATAAAGTAAAAAACAAGCATCGGAATTAAAAGAATCGTAATTATTTTGGGCCAGCAGTTTTTCTTCCATCCATATTCATACAAGCCAGCGGTTATGAGCGGGAAAGCGCCCGCCAGGGAAAAATAAAGGAAGTGGCTTCCAACTAACTGGGTCGACACACCTTTTGAAAAAACATACCATTGCACCGGTACAAGAGATGATAAAAAAAACAATAAAAAAAATATGGTCATCCTGCGGATGATCGGTTTTACATGCCCAAATCGAAGCAGCATAAGAAATGCGGACATTAAGAACAGGGACAGTGAAAAAAAGCCCAGAAAGAAATATATTGATTTGTTGAATATCAGATTGATATTCAGTGGATCCAGCAAGACCCAAAAGGTCCGAATCGATCCCTTTAAGGAATACGTATCAGCTATTAATGGTGCATAGCCACCAATTCCCCTCAGCAAAAATAATCTGACTAAAAAATAAATTAAAAATACCAGGAAGACCGGCAGCAGCCTGACTAATGCAACCGCGTAAGTGTATTCTCTGCCGGAAGGGCTATTCTCGGCATCGTTGGAGTTGATAACCGGCCAAATAAGAAAATCCAGCGCAGGAATTAATATGATGAGAATAATGGCGTTCTCTTTACTAAGAAGAGCAGCAATAAGCGTTATGAGGAAGCCTGCGTAATAATACCCGCCCTGTTTCTTCAAGTACGAGGTGTATAGATTAATCGAAAGTAGTGAAAAAAACATGGTCATGACCCCAAAGCGTCCTCCTGTAAAGGTGACCTCTTCAGGCGCGAGGGGAGAAAGCAGTAAAAGCATTCCAGCCATCATTGATGCTATTTGTGAGAAGCTGGTTTTCTTCATCAATAAAAAAAGAAGATATGCACTGCCCGCATGAAGGCTGACATTAATCAGATGGGCGGGAAATGTTGATACATCAAAAATATGGAATTGTAGCCACCATACGAACGTACCTAAAGGTCTAAATACCGAAGAAAGCCAGACATCGGGCATTTGCCAACTCTGTAAGAGCGATGCATGACTGGCTTTTTGGAGAAAGAAATAGTCATCAGCGATAAATGTGCTATTAATAATCGACCAGTACGCAGCAATAGCCATGAAGAGATACACGCAAAAGATGGTTATACCTGTACTGTGCTTTCTGCCTGCTGAAGAGCTAATTGTATGCAAGGGATATCCTGGTAGTCGTGAATTACTGCGTTATGGATGCTCGGCAGTTTTTCGGGAATAAAAATCAACTTTACTATAATGACTTGGGTATCTGAAGGACCAATAATGTTTTACAGCGGAATCATGATCCGCGGGTCGCAGTTTCGATGCCCGCCATCGCTACCAACATTCCCGAGCCACTTCCTCGCATATGCTGTTCAACAATTCTCGATTCAAGTGTCATCCGCATTCCAAGACAACAAATAGCTCAAACAATCCTCATGAAATTGACAACCAAACTCTTATTGATAGTATTGCGACATTATCCGCAGGGAAAAATTGCATCCTGATGCCGGGAAAGGTACGAGTCTTGGAGACGAATAATCATGAGTGAGCTGTCTGAGCTGGAATATTATGCCCGCCAAAGCCATTGGGCGACTGTTGATATAAGTAATAACGTCATGGAGCTTGCCAGGTCGACTGATTCAGGTTTAAAGGATGTAGGCAACCTCCTGCAGGAACAGACCCAGGATCTGATGAGTTGTTTCGAGGACTTAAGCTGGAAGATGCAATTACAGTCACAGTCATTGCAAAGCATCGACGGGGCTCTCAGGAATCCCGGTCAGATCAAGGCGAATGAGTTGAGGAGAATGGCCGAAGAGCTGGTCGACAGGCGGGAGCTGGCTGAAGCGGAACCCCGTTTTATCAATTCCCTTGAAGCGAACCCTCTGGATTTCAGGACTTATGTCGGCCTTGCGCATATCTATATCAGTGAACAAAGATTCGATGACGCAAAGCACTACCTTGGAAAGAGCCTGTCGCATGCGAGTGAAATCCCGCAGCAGACTGAAGAGGGAATCGATAATTACAAAAGCGTCTCATTCAGGTTACTGGCCATCGTCGAAGCGCGCCAGGGGAATTATGATGCGGCCCTGATACTCGTGGATGACGCGCTTGCCTGGTCGCCGAGATACGCCACGGTTTTGTATGAGCGCGCGAAATATCTCGCCGCTGTGGGAAATCTGGGGGAGTGCGTCTCAACCCTGCTTAAGGCAATAAAGGAAAAACCCTATTTCTGGGATTTTGCCAGGAAGGAAAAATATTTCAGCAAATTCAGGGTTGAGATAGACGACTTTTTGAATGACGTTCTGGCCGATGTCAGCCGTGAGACAAATGAACTGATCTCTAAGTTAAACGACGAGGTGACCAAGGTACATCAGGAGGCGATCCTGGCAAGGCAAACAGCCGTCCAGGCCGGAAGAGAAGGCTTCAACGGAGTGCCGCAATGTAGGGAAACGCAGGCGATCATCGTCCGCCTGCAGGGAGTGCCGGCTTATTCAAACCTGGTCGAGTGTCTGGAAGCGAGAGATTGGGTCATGCAGGCGATAACCCATCTCGGTGGGATAAGGGAGAACATAAAGAAGGACCGCAATATGTCGGAAGGCGTTCTCAGGGAGCAAAACAGGCAGATCGGGGAAATGAACCGCCGCAGGAAAAGCACACTTGCGACCGTGGCCTTCGCTTTGACCATGGGCACTTTTGTCGTAGGTGTCACGTTCCTGCCAGGCATGATTCTTGGTTTTGTCGAGCTCCACAGGATCAAGAAGGGCGTATCTCCAGAAGGCGGCAAAGGCTTTGCCACGGCCGCGGCGATAGTCGGGCTGATCTTTACGGTTATGTTTACAATTTATATTTATGTGATGTTGAAGCTGAACCTGCCAAAATAAATAAACCGCGTGCCGCGGATTCGGGCTTTGCAATCGCTTTGAGACTTCGAAAATGCATCTGACGCCACATTCATCCCGGATCAATCCGGGCTTCGCTCATGAATCCAGATGAAACGGCACGCTGGTTGACACGACGCCTCGCTTGAAGAGCAACATCCCTTTTATCATCCATGCGGTCTGGTTGTGAAGCAGGTGTTGCCACCATCTGGTGGGCACGAACTCCGGCAGCACCACGGTTATGACACCGCCCTTGTGGGTCTCACGCACGCCATCGATGTAATCCATCAACGGTTCGATCACCGAACGGTATTCAGACTCGAGCACGATCAGCGGCACGCCCATTCCATGCGTGTTCCATTTCTGCTTGACCCGTGTGGTCTCCATCGGATCGAAACAGACATAGACGGCGACGGCATCGTCAGACAGGGCCTTGGCGTACCTGATGGCATTTACGACAGCCTGGTGGGCGCCGGAGACCGGCACGATCACCGAGTGGTGAGTGTACTCGATCTGTTTTTTCCTGCCCGTCAGTGAGAGCTGATCGGCAACCGAATCGTAATGCCGCTTTACCTGCCTGGTCAGGTAAACGATAAACGGTATGGCGATGACCACGATCCAGGCGCCATGGGTGAACTTGGCGGCTGCGATAACGATCAGGGCGACCGCCGTGGTGATGGCGCCCAGGCCGTTTATCAGCATCTTCGCGACCCAGCGCTTGCCGCGCAACCTGAACCAGTGCCGCACCATGCCCGATTGCGACAGGGTAAAGGAAAGAAAAACGCCGACGGCATAGAGCGGTATGAGCGCATGGGTCTCGCCCTTGAACAGGACCACCAGAAACATGGCTATCAGTCCAAGAATGACGATGCCGTTGGAAAATACCAGGCGGTCGCCGCGGCTGCCGAGCTGGCGCGGCATGAAGCCGTCCGCCGACATCACTGAAGACAGCCGGGGAAAGTCGGCGAAAGAGGTGTTGGCCGCCATGATCAGAATAAACGCCGTGGCGAACTGGACCAGGTAGTAAAAGACGCCCTTGTGGAAGATGGCGGCCGTCAGTTGTGACAGAACGGTTTCGTTATCAACTGGTACGATCGCGTAATGCTCCGCCAGGAAAGTGATGCCGATAAACATCGTTCCCAGGATGCCGGCCATCCACAAGAGGGTGATGCTGGCGTTGCGCGGCTCTGGCGACCTGAAGGCCCGTATGCCGTTGGAAACAGCCTCGATTCCCGTGAGTGCCGTACATCCAGAAGCGAAGGCTTTGAGAATGACGAATATCGCGATGTAGTCACCGGCCGCTTCCAGTTGCGCCGGCGCCACGGCCTCTTCACCGCCGAAGAAGCGCGCCAGGCCTACAGCTATCAGCACGAAGACGCTGATGATGAACACATAGGTCGGTATCGAGAAGATCTTGCCGGCCTCGCGCACTCCGCGCAGGTTGCCCAGCATGAGCAGCCCGATTGCAAACAGGCTTAGCAATACCTTGTGCGTATAAAGCTCCGGGATGGCAGAGGTGAGCGCGGCGACTCCGGCCGTGATACTCACGGCTACCGTCAGCACATAATCGATAAGCAGCGAAGCGCCGGCTACGAGTCCGGCGTTGGTTCCCAGGTTGTCCTTGGCCACGATGTAGGAGCCGCCACCCGACGGGTAGGCGTGGATCGTCTGAAAGTATGAAGTGGAGACTATGGCAATAAGCGCGGCGATCGCAGCCGCGATTCCCATCTGGAAATTGAGCAGCGCCGCGCCGGCCACAACGAGCGCCAGCAGTATCTCTTCAGTAGCGTACGCGACCGAGGAGAGCGCGTCGGAGGAGAAGATGGCCAGACCGGTTATCTTCGATAGCCGTTCGTGTTTCTCCTTGACCGTCTCGATCGGCTGACCTATAAGGAAGCTTTTTATTGACACGATGATCCTTTTATATTGTTGATGTCATGGCCCATTTATGACATAAAAAAACCGCCGGCAACGCAGCGGTTTTCCATACCTCTGTCGATTGCTCTTCCAAATGCCTGCGAGGTTAGCTGACGGGCTCGGGCCTGGAAGTGCCCTATCCTGATGGAATTCGCCCCGGCTACCCGGGTCCCCCGCATCCGTCCGAAAACGGATTTAGGCTACAACAAATATCATCCTTGGAAAATTCTAGTCCTCGCACTCTCCAAATTACAAGCGGCCGATATCGTTTTACTCATAACTGGCATAAGCGCCCGTCATATCCGCTGATTAGTCGGTCTGAAGTTCTCTCCCGGTTTGACTACCGCGACAACTCTTTTATAAGGTAACTGCGGAAACTGAATAATTGGTTGGGTGCCCGAAAGGGAGAATAGGGAAGCCGGTGTGATACCGGCGCGGGCCCGCCGCTGTAACCGGATTTATTGCTTTAAGCCACTGGGCATACCTGCCCGGGAAGGTTTAAAGCGGAGCGTTTCCGGAAGCCAGAAGACCTGCCCAGCCGCTCATATAAAAGTCGCTCTTCGAGGAGATGAGAGGACCTCATGGTCTATCATTACCCCTTGCCTTGCGGTGAGGGTTTTTTATTTTGAGGGCGGCGCGGCTGATGGAGGAAGAATGAGCACGATTCTGGAAAGCGCACGGGCAGGACACGTAACGAGGGAGATGGAGATCGTCGCGGAGAAGGAAGGGCTGACGACCGGGGAGATCAGGGAAGGCATCGTCGATGGCACCCTCGTGGTTGCCTCCGGGAATGGCAGGAGGGAGACGGCACTCGGTATCGGCAAGGGACTCCGCACCAAGGTGAACGCCAGCATAGGCACATCGTCCGACATCGTCGATCTCGATATGGAGCTTGAGAAGGCCCGGGTGGCTGAAGCCAGCGGCGCCGATACGCTGATGGAGCTGAGCACGGCGGGCGACCTTGACGATATCCGCAGGGCGGTCCTGGCGGAGGTTTCGCTTCCCATCGGTTGTGTACCCCTGTATCAGGCCAGTGGCGAAGCGAAAAGTCGTTTCGGTTCATCAAGCCTGATGACAGACGAGCTTCTTTTTGAAGTGATAGAGAAACAGGCGAGGGATGGTATCGGCTTCATGGCCATCCACTGCGGGGTCAACCGGCTGTCGGTCGAAACGCTGCAAAAACAGGGTGGCCGCGACGGGGGGCTGGTCAGCCGAGGCGGCGCTTTCATGATCTCCTGGATGACCGCCCAGGGAAGGGAAAATCCCCTCTTCGAGCAGTTCGACCGGTTGCTGGAGATTCTATACAAATACGATGTCGTTCTCAGCCTGGGCAACGGCATGAGGGCGGGAGCTGTCAGCGATGCCACCGACCGTGCCCAGATCCAGGAGCTGTTGGTCAACACGGAACTGGCGGAGCGGGCGCGCGACGCCGGCGTGCAGGCGATGCTGGAGGGCCCCGGGCATATCCCCATCGATCAGATCGAGGCCAACGTCGTTCTGCAAAAGAGCCTGAGCCGGGGGAAGCCATTTTATATGCTCGGTCCCATAACCACGGATATCGCCCCGGGTTATGACCACATCACCGCAGCCATAGGCTCCGCCTGGGCCGCGGCATACGGAACCGATTTCATATGTTATGTGACACCTTCCGAACACCTCGGCCTGCCTTATGCCGACGATGTCCGTGATGGCGTTATGGCGGCGCGTATCGCCGCGCATGTGGGCGACATGGTCAAGCTGGGCCGGCGGGACCGCGACCTGGAAATGGGCATCGCCAGGAGGAACCTGGACTGGGAGAAACAGTATGCCCTGTCTCTTGACCCTGAGCGGGCGCGCTCGATTCGAGGCATGCGCCCCGGGAACGACAGCGACGGCTGCTCGATGTGTGGCGATCAGTGCGCGCTTCACGTATCCACTGCCTGTGAGGGCGCCTGACCCGTCATCTGACTCTGAGAAAGCAAAAAAATATAAAATGAGCCGACTATGTGCCGGTAAAGCCCATCTGAGTGCGAAAGGACATGAATGGAAGCCTTTTTTACCTCCACGATCATCGTCGCTATCGCGGAGATGGGCGACAAGACCCAGCTGCTGTCTTTTGTTCTGGCCGCCAGGTTCAAGCACAAGCTGCCGATTATCCTGGGAATCCTGGTCGCGACGCTGGCGAACCATTTCCTGGCGGGATACGTGGGAACCTGGCTTGCGAGCCTGGTAGCTCCCGCGACCATGACGTGGATCGTGGCGGTATCGTTCTTCGTATTTGGACTCTGGGCGCTGAAGCCCGACAAGTTGGAGGAAAAGAAGAGTCTCAGGGGGTCCGGAGTGTTTCTGACCACTCTGATCGCGTTCTTTCTCGTGGAGATGGGTGACAAGACCCAGCTGGCCACGGTGGCGCTGGCAGCCCGTTTCGATACCCTGGTTCCGGTAGTGATGGGCACCACCATCGGGATGATGATCGCCAATGTGCCCGCTGTCTGGCTGGGTGAGACGCTTGCTCACAGAATCAACATGAAGTACATGCGCTGGGTTGCGGCGTCGCTTTTCATTCTTCTTGGCGTTCTATCGTTGTTCATCGGGGAAAACGCGCCGCTTTAGTGGATAGAGGGAAATCGGCGCGTTTGTAAGGCTATCGTCTTGCGGAACCGGCCGTTTCTCTGCTATCTTACTTTAGTGGTTTTCAAGGGACGGCTTGGCCGTCTTTTTATATTGCTTAAAGTTGGGAACAGACAATGGCATCAGATAAAAGACCGATGGTGACGATGGCCTGCACCGAGTGCAAACGGCGCAACTATAACACCAACAAGAACAAGGTGAATAACAGGGATCGGCTGGAGCTGAAGAAGTACTGCCCGTCGTGCCGCACACATACGGTTCACCGGGAGACCCGCTAGGCGTTTTTTAGCCGGGCGGTTTTTGCGTAGCCTGTGCGGTAAAGGTATAATGCTGGTTTGGGGAAGGCCCTGGTAGTTGGCTGTCCCGATCCGCAGGGCTGTAGCTCCAACTGGTAGAGCGCCGGTCTCCAAAACCGGATGTTGGGGGTTCGATTCCCTCCAGCCCTGCCATAAATATAGAGTCTCACCTTTCATTCCCACCCAGCCTCAGGCTGCGTCAGCACGCCCGGTGGACGGGAGAAGCGGGGATTTGGAAGCGAAGCACGAATAATTATCAGGTTTATTGGCAATCTACTTACAGGAAACCGGAAACAGGTTCAAATGGCAAAACCCGCCAAAACGAAAAAGAACCAGGCCGCGGAAGCACCCTCGAAAAAGGGTGGCGGAAACGCTGCCGAAAAAGTAAGCGCCAAAGGCAAGGGCAAGGTTGTTCCCGCCAAAGGCAAGGCCGCGAAACAGGAAACCGGGGGGCTTAAGTCCCGTCTCGGTAAATCGCAGGCTGCAAAGTCCAAATCAAGCAAGGCGGCCGCCGGCAAGGATAAGCGCAGCGCCGGAAAATTCCTGCGTGAAGTCAGGCTCGAGCTTACCAAGGTCACATGGCCTACCCGGGAAGAGCTAATCCAGTCGACGATAGTCGTCCTGGTCGCCGTTGTAATCGCGGGTGTCTATATAGCCTTCTTTGACGAGATCTTCTCAAGGCTGATCAGTTTCCTGGCATCGGCAGGTAGTTGATATGTTTAACTGGTTTGTAATCAACACATATTCGGGGCATGAGAACAAGGTCCGGCTGAATCTTCTTCAGCGGATCAAGTCCATGAACCAGGAGCGGTACGTGAAGGAGATCGTGGTACCCACCGAGCAGGTTGTGGAGACCAAGAACGGGCAGAAGGTCCAGACAGAGAAACGTGTATTCCCCGGTTACGTACTCGTGCTCATGCAGATGAACGACGATTCGTGGGGTCTGGTAAAGAACACTCCTGGTGTCACCGGCTTCGTCGGCTCGGTTAAAAACAAGCCGATACCGCTGAGCCCTCAGGAAGTCGATCGCATCCTGCATACATCGACCGTCGAGAAGCCAAAGGCGGTGGCGATGTTCAGTGTGGGCGAGACCGTGCGGGTCATGTCGGGGCCGCTTTCAGACTTCAACGGTGAGATCGCCGAGATCAGCGAAGACCAGAGCAAACTCAAGGTCCTGGTTAACATCTTCGGCCGCGAGACTCCGGTGGAGCTCAGCTTCGAACAGGTGAAAAAAGTCTAGAAGGGTTGCGGCGGGTTCGGGTTTTCCTGTATCCTCTTTGATTGCGCTATAAATAAGAATTAGAGATTCTTCGGTGCCTGGCACCTGTAAGAATGACAGTAAGGAATGTAATGGCCAAGAAAGTAATGACACTCATAAAATTGCAGATTCCCGCCGGTCAGGCGAATCCCGCCCCGCCGGTCGGTCCCGCGTTGGGCCAGCACGGAGTCAACATCATGGATTTCTGCAAGGCGTTCAACGCCAAGACCGAGCAGGAAGGCAACACGATCATCCCGGTGGAGATCACGGTATATGAAGACCGTTCCTTCACCTTCATCACCAAGACACCACCGGCAGCCGTGCTTTTGCGCCAGGCGGCCGGTATCGAGAAGGGTTCCGGCGAACCCAACCGCGAAAAGGTAGCGACTGTTTCGCCGGCAAAGGTCAAGGAGATAGCCGAGTTGAAGATGAAAGATTTGAATGCCAACGACGTGGATGCGGCAATGAAGATCATCGCCGGCACCGCGCGCAGCATGGGAATCGTGGTCGAATAATGGCCAGCGTGAGCAAAAGGATGAACGAAGCCGTAAGCATGGTCGATCGCGAGAAGTTTTATTCACCGCTGGAAGCGGTTCGTCTCGTCAAGAGTCTTCCGCCCGCGAAATTCGATGAGACCGTCGAGGTCCACTTCCGTCTGGGTGTAGATCCCAGAAAAGCGGACCAGATGATCCGCAATACCCTGATGCTTCCCCACGGAACCGGCAAGGAGATGCGCGTCGCCGTGTTCGCCGAGGGTGAGAAGGACAAAGAGGCTCGTGACGCCGGCGCCGATGTCGTCGGTGGCGAGGATCTGGCCAAGAAGATCGAGGATGGCTGGTACGAGTTCGATGTCTGCATCGCCACACCCGACATGATGAGGGTTGTCGGCAAACTGGGCCGGGCACTGGGTCCCAGAGGCCTTATGCCTAACCCGAAAGCCGGTACCGTGACCTTCGATATCGGCAAAGCCGTTACCGATGCCAAGGCGGGCAAGGTTGAGTTTCGCACCGACCGCACCGGTATCGTCCACATCGCGATCGGCAAGCTCTCTTTTTCCGAGCAGCAGTTGGTGGAGAATTACGGCGCCGTCATGGATGAACTGATGCGGGCCAAGCCTGCGTCGGCCAAGGGCCGGTACATGAAAGCCATAGTCATGACTTCCACCATGGGACCGGGCGTTCACGTCGATTCCACGGTCGTCAGGGATTTTATGGACGAGGTCCAGTAGGACACTGTAGTCGATTTGCGCCCGTCATCCTGAGCGAAGCGAAGGATCTGAGATTCTTAGTCGCCAGAGCTCCTCAGAATGACAAGTACGTGTTTACAATTAAATAGCACCAGAGAAAGCCGGTACCCGGGTTTTTGATAAAACCGGGTCCAATGGGCCAGAAGGCCCGCCCGCTGAGGTGTAGATGAAAGCCGGAATTTATTTGACGGCATGATATCTATCCCTGCGGGGGTAGATTTTTTTATTGCCGGGAGGTGAGATATGAACAAGGAAGATAAAGCTCAAAAGGTTGCTGAATTGACTGAGATGGTCAAAGGCAGCACGGCGATGCTGCTGGCCGACTACCGTGGCATCAGCGTAGCCGAGGCACGTGAGCTCAGGAGTGGGCTTAGGGAGGTCGGCGCTCATTATGAGGTGACCAAGAACACTCTCATGATCCGCGCCGCCGAGGAGGCCGGTGTCGGTGATATCAAGGAGCACCTGCAGGGGCCGACTGCCATTGCATTTTGTCCGGAAGATGCGGTTAGCCCGGCCAGGGTGCTGGTCAAGTTTGCCAAAGAGCTGAAAATGCTGGAGATCAAGGGCGGCATCCTCGAGGGCAAGCTAATCGACGTGGAAAAGATAAAGTTCCTGGCCTCCTTGCCACCGCGAGAGGTACTGCTGTCCCAGTTGCTGGGCGCAATGCAGGGTCCGATCCGAGGGCTGGCAATCGTATGTGCGGGTCCGATCCGAGGGCTGGTTACCGTTCTTACCAGGATTCAGGAGCAAAAAGAGGCCGCGTAGGGGCCGGACGGGGATTTATTCCCTTCGCTCCCGGCGATTCGCGCCTGGGGGGCTGGTTTTGGAGTCTACGTTTTTGCGCGCGAATAGAGGGTCGCTGCGGGAATAAATCCCCGTCCGGCCCGGTTAACAAGAAGAACGTAATTTATAAAACATCAGGAGGAAGATATGTCAGTTGATACTCTCATAGAGGAAATCAAGAAGCTCAGTGTTACCGAGCTGGCCGAACTGGTCAAGGCTCTCGAAGAAGAGTTCGGCGTCAGTGCCGCGGCTCCGATGGCGGTTGCGGCGGGTCCGGCAGCCGGCCCAGGCGGCGAAGCAGCTGCCGAGGAAGAACAGACCGAGTTCGATGTAGTGCTCACAGTGGTGGGCGACAAGAAGATCCAGGTCATCAAGGTCGTGCGTGCCGTTACCGGTCTGGGCCC
>JBAZWE010000059.1:0-11762 GCA_041660545.1 Thermoleophilia bacterium | reverse complement strand
CGGCTTGAGCCTGATAGCTTTGTCGTAGCTTTTGATCGCTTTTTCAAAACGTCCCAGCCCTCTCAGGCTTTCGGCAAGGCCCAACCATGCCGCTGAACGCTTCGGTTCGATTCTTAATGTTTTGTTGTAACTGTTGACGGCTTTCTCATGAGCACCGAGACTGCGCAGGCTCTCTGCCTTGTTGAACCAGGCGTCTGCATCCATCGGCGTGAGTTTCAGCGTTTTTTCAAAACTGGCAAGCGCCTCTTCGAAGCGCTCCAGCGCCACGAGGCTTTCACCACGGCTGTACCAGGAGGCTGCGTCTTTATCATTGATTTCGAGCGCCCTGGCGAGGTAGCGGATAGCTTCATCGAAACGTTCCTGCACGCGCAGGCTCTCGCCTCTACCGTACCAGGCAGCCGCGAATTCCGGGTCGATCTCCAGTGTCTTTGTAAAACTCTCGACAGCCTCCGGGAAACGGCCTAGTTCATGCAGGCTCTCGCCCTTGCGCAACCAGCCGTCCCTGTGGCGGGGATCGATATCTATTATGTAGTTGAAACTAAAAATCGCTTCCTCGTGCCGCGAAAGATCGCGCAGGCTCATCCCCTTGCGGTAGCCCGCCCGAACATGGGCCGGGTCAATATCCAGGGTGGCATCGAAGCTCTCGATAGCGGCGGCATGGTCGCCGGCTCCCTGCTGGCTGACGCCCTTGCCGAACCAGACCTCCATATTGCGCAGTCCGAGTTTCAACGATTGGTCGTAACACTCTACCGCCTCGCGCCAGGTCCCCAGTGGTCTTAAGCTTTCTCCGCGGCCGAACCATGCATACGCGTTCTTTGCATCTATCTTCAGTGATTTGTCATAAGCGCCCACGGCCTCCTTGAAGCGGTCCATATGTCTTAAGCTCTCGCCGCGGCCGAACCATGCGTGCGCATTTTTCGCATCTATCTTCAGTGATCTGTCGTAGGCGCGGACGGCCTCCTTGAAGCGGTCCAGCTGCCTTAAGCTCTCACCTCGGCCGAACCATATAGCGGCGTTGCCGGTATCGAGCCTTGACGCGTTATCGTAAGCCTGTACAGCCCTCTTATGGTGCTCCAGGCTGCGAAGGCTTTCACCTTTGCCAAACCAGGAACTCGATGATTTTGGTTCGAGTGCGATCGCCCTGTCATATGCGGAGACAGCTTCGCTGTGGCGCTCCAGGCTGCGAAGGCAGTCAGCGCGGCCGAACCAGGAAAGGCTGTCTTTATTGTTGAGTTTGAGCGCTGCGTCGTAACAATCGATGGCTTTTTCACAGGCATTCAGACTGCGCAGGCTCTCGCCGCGGCCGAACCAGGCACCGGCCTGCTTTCCATCCAGCTTTATGGCCTTCTCATAGCAGCCCAGCGAATCATCGAACCTGCCCAGGTCGCGCAGGCTCTCGCCGCGGCCGAACCAGGCAGATACGTTCTTTTGTTCGAGCGATAAAGTCGCGTCGAATGCTTCCACGGCGCGTTCATGACGTCCCATGCTTCGCAGGCTCTCGGCTTTGCCTAACCAGGCGGCAACATTTTCTGACTCGAGTTTGATCACCCTGTCAAATGAACGCACCGCCTGGTCGTAATGCCCCAGCCAGCGCTGGCTGTCGGCTTTGCCGAACCATGCGGCTGCATTCGTAGACTGAAGCTTGATTGTTTTCTCCAGGCACTCGATCGCTTTCTGATAACGCCCCAGGCCACGCAGGCTCTCGCCCTTGCCGAACCAGGCAGCCGCGTCACGCGGTTCGAGCCTGATGGTCTTTTCATAACAGCCGAGCGCTTTTTCAAAATTGCCACGCAAACGGTAGCATTCGCCTCTGCCGAACCACGCGTCATAGCGTTTGGGCTCGAGCTTCGTGGTTTCTTCGTAGGCGTGACCTGCCTTCTTGAACTTTTCCAGCGCACGCAGGCACTCGCCACGGCCGAACCAGGCCGCTGCGTTACCGGTGTCGATTTCCAGAGCTTCCTTGTACGAGTCTTTCGCTTTCTTATGATTCCCCAGGCTGCGCTGGCACTCGGCCCTGCCGAACCAGGCAAGTGAAACAGACGGATTCAGCTTCAGGGATTTATCATAGGCGGTGATCGCCTGCTCGTGTTGTCCAAGACCACGCAGGCACTCGCCACGGCCGAGCCATGCGGCGGCGTTCTTAGGCTCGAGCTTGAGAGCCTTATCGTAACTTTCAACTGCCTCATCCAGGCGGTTGAGGCTTCTGAGAGACTCGCCATGGCTGAACCATGCCGCGGCGTTCTTAGGCTCGAGCTTGAGCGCCTGCTCGAAATCGGGCACCGCATCGTCGTATCGCCCGAGACTTCTCAGGGACTCGCCACGGCCGAACCATGCGGCGGCGTTGCCGGCATCAAGACCGAGCGCCTCGCTATAACTCTCAGCAGCCTTCCCAAACTTCTTAAGAGCGCGCAGGCTCTCACCTTTGCCGAACCAGTATTGAGGAGCCTGCCGGTCGATCGCGATTGCCCTCTCATACGAGGCCAGCGCTTTTTCAAACTGGCCGAGACCGAAGAGGCTCTCGCCCTTGCCGAACAGGGCATTCTGGTTGCCGGGCTCGAGCTTTAAAGTCTTGTCAAAAGAGTGGACTGCCTTTTCGAACTGCTCAAGGCTGGCAAGGCTCTCGCCCCTGACGAGCCAGGCTCCCGCGATGTCGTTGTTTATACCGAGCGCTTTATCAAAACATCTGACAGCTTCCCCGAAATGCCCGAGGCCGTCATGACTGACTCCCATGCTGTACCAGGCGTTTGCCATGCGGGGCTCAGACTCGATAGCTTTTTCAAAGCAGCCGATCGCTTCCTCGAGGCGGCCCAGCCGGCGTAGACTGTCGCCCTCACCGAACCAGGCTGGAGCCATGCCTTTTTCAGATTGTGTAGCCCGGTCAAAGGACGCGGATGACTCTTCGAAGCGTTCGAGACTGGCCAGGCTCTCACCTCTGCCGGCCCAGGCGGCAGCATTACCGGTATCTATTCGAAGTGCATGGTCAAACGAGTCGACGGCTTCAGCGAAGCGTTTCTGATTATTAAGTGCAACAGCCCTGTTAAACCAGGTCTTCGCATCGTCCGGGTTTAGTTCAAGGGCTTTGTCAAAGCAGAGGATGGCGTCTTCCACAGTCACGGGTTTCGGTGCCGGAGCTTGTGCCATAACGTCGGCGGAAACAGCAGTTTCCGGCTCTTCGACCGGCGTTGCCGCGGCCGGCATGAGTTCCTCGACAGGTTCTTCCTCCGCGGGAATTTCTTCACCGCCGGCGACCTCTTCGATCTCCCCGGCAACTTCACCCACAGAGACAGGTTCTTCCGCTTGCGAAATTTCCTCGACGGCTTCGACTTCAGTCTCCAGGATCTCGTCCGGCTCTTCTGCCGGCGCAACCAGTTGGGCATCTTCACCTTCGGCACCGATTATCACTTCAGGCTCTTTGGCTGCTACTTCTTCCACGGGGGCTTCCTCCGTGGTTTCACTTTCAGCTTCTGCCGCCTCAACACTTTCGAGTGGAGGCTCGCCCTCGCCTTCCGTGGCATAATCATCCGACTTGTCGGATACGCCTACCTCCTCAAATACCCCGGCCTCAATTTCTTCTTCCACTGGAGTCGATGGCGCGTCGCGTATGATTTCGTGAAATTCAACTTCTTCGACTTCTTCCTCGACCTCTTCCGTCTGTATCTCTTCCGGTTCTGCAGATTCCTCCAGGTCTTCCTCAACGGCCGGCTCTTTCGCCCCATCCGCAACTTCGGTTTCACTGTCAATCTCACCGGACCATGGTTCTTCGACTTCCAAGACCGCATCGGCACTCCCGGTGTCCGCCGACCCGACTGTTTCGGATATGGTAACCGGTACATCAAAGTATTCCGGAACTTCAAGATCCGCTTCGGTAACATCATCCATGATCTCAGATTCAGGCTGCCGCTCTTTCAGGTGTTCGACCGGCTTTTCATCATCAGAAATCGTGACCTCGGAGTAATAATCCTGCGACTGCACAGGTGCGAGTTCCATTCTGCATTGATTGAGGCCGTGCATGGCTTCACTGTTTTCCTCATCGAGCTCGAGGGCTATTCTGAAACAATGGAAGGCTCGCTCATAATCAGAAGCTTCGAGAAGAGCGAGGCCCTTGCCAGTCTCGACACTCGAGTTTTCCGGATCAAGCCTGAGGGCTTCTTCGTAACACTCCAATGCTTCCTCGGTCTTATCAAGAGACCTGAGTGTTATGGCTTTTTCAGTCCAGGCAGGGAGATTATCCGGATCTATCTCCAGAGACCTTTTCAGGCAGGCAAGCGAAGGCTCCAGCTTTCCCAGCTCTCTCTGGTTTACGCCAGTATAAAACCAGACAATCGGGTCCCAAAGCTCTATTTCCAGAACTTTTTCAAAATAGTCAGCAGCGGCCTCGAGCTTACCCATCTCCCTGAAGGTCATACCCATATTAAAGAGTATGGCCGAATCCTGGGGACTTATTGCCAGAGCCCTGTCAAAACTCTCCATCGCTTTCTCGGAGCTGCCCATACTTCTTAAACTGATGCCCTTGTTAAACCAGGTGTCGGCGTCCTCACTGTCGATTTCCAGCGCTTCGTCATAACATTGGACGGCATCTGAAAAACGGCCGAGACTATCGAGGGTCGCGCCCTTGTTGAACCAGAGCAGTGCATTATTCGGGTTCAGGTCGATAGCGCGGTCGAATGCGGATGCAGCCTCTTTGAATCTTTCGAGAGAGTGAAGGCACATTCCCTGGTTGAACCAGACCTCGACGTTCCATGAATTGAGCTCGATCGACTCCTGGAACGTACGGTGCGCTTCTTCCGTTCGTCCGAGTTCAATAAGGGATTTGCCTTTAAGGAGAAGTGTCTCCGCCTGGTTTGTTTCAAGCTTTTGTGCTTTGTCGGCAGCGTGGATGGCTTTTTCCGGGTGGGACTGTTTGAGCGGATTGGAAGCCTTGTTCTTGAGGACGTTGATGTCGACCCGGTCGATCTCCATTGCCCTGTCGAAAGAGCGGATAGCTTCCTCATGGTGACCCTGTTGCTGTTGCTTGATGCCCTTTTTTACCATGGACTCGGAAGAACGCAATCCGTTGATCATGTCATTGAGATTTTTACTCGGCATTATGGTAATTCTCCAGGCTGTTTCCAGTTAGGTAATGATATATCACATTCTTCTTTTATCTAATAGACGCTGGCCGGGCATATGTGGCAATTTTATATACTAGCCGTCCAGAGGTAGCTAGTCGTCGGTTCCCGGCTCTTTGGTCTCGGGAAGCCCTTCGATATCGCGGCGTGTCATGAAACGGCTGTAATTCTCCTGCAGCGCTTCAAGAAGGTGTGGCATGAACTCGTGGCTGACCATGATCCTGGAGACTACAACCGCGGGAATGTTACCGGCCGCATCCTGGCCCGCGAAATCCGCATTGGCAAAATCAATGGAGAACTCGAACTCTGAATGGTTCACTCGAGCCATGTTGGCGTATACACCTCTCTGAACATCGGGGGGGACCTGTACCTTTACCTGGGGTCCCTGTGAGCCTGTGTTGTCATCCGCGTTCATAACAATCCTCCCTGTTTGCCGCTGTTGGCGTAACATTAACACACTAACGCGGTATCCTGCCCCGTTGGTCATGCGCGTGAATACGCCAGGTGCGTGGTTATTGCCGTCCGAAAGTGGCGTCAGGCGGGTGTGGAGTTCCAGAAGGATCTGAAAAAGTCGTCTTGAAGCAAGTTATGGAAGTATTTTTATTGGGTTTCTAAAGGATTGTATTTGCGGGTCGATAAAATCTTTGAAAGACCCACTAAATGGACTGAGGCAAAAGCCTCCGCCCTAAAAGGGAGCCCGTAGGTTGTGAGTTTAGCCTCCCCCCACCTACGGGCTCATCTTTTTTTCCGATTAGCTCAGTTTTCTCCTCATTTTTGCGCTTTTCGCGTATAAAGTTCCTTCCCTCCCGCAGGTTTCTTGTCGCTTCCAGCAGAGAGGGTTATAATTAATCGATACTGGCGCAGGCTACGAGTCACCTCTCCCGGTTCCATTTTCCAATCGATTTAAAGGAACGGGATGACTGTGTTCCGGCAGGGCACGGAACCTGGAATTGCTTGCGTTACTATCATATTGTTGATATATACGCACGCAGTGGAAGCTTAATTGTGCTTTATGGATGGAGATCACCAGTGACAAAAAACTATTCTGACGTGGCGGTAATCGGCGCTGGGCCTGCCGGTTTGAGCGCCGCGTTTATCTTGAGCGAGAATGATAAAAAGACCGTCGTCCTGGAGATGAGCGACCAGGTGGGTGGTATCTCCCGCACAATCGAGCGGGACGGCTTCCGCTTTGATATAGGCGGCCATCGTTTCTTTACCAAGGATGAGGAAGTAGATAAATTCTTCCGCGATATCCTGGGTGAGGAAGCCATCTGGGTCAACCGTTCAAGCAAGATCTTCTATCTCGACAAATTCTTTCATTACCCGTTAAAACCCGCCAACGCGCTGTTTGGCATGGGTGTGGGCACGACCGCCAAATGCCTGGCCGACTACGGTTACGTCAAGGTGAGGAACGTCTTTGGCAAGCCGCAGATCATTTCTTTTGAAGACTGGGTCAGCAACGAATTCGGTCGCGAGCTGTTCAAGCTCTTCTTCAAGAACTACACGGAGAAGGTCTGGGGCATCGACTGCAGCCAGATCGAGGCCGAGTGGGCGGCACAGCGCATCAAGGGCCTGTCACTGCGAGTGGCGGTCAAGGATGCCCTCTTCCCGCAGAAGAACGGCAAAGTGGCGACGCTGATCGACAAGTTTCTTTATCCGCGGCTGGGCATCGGGCGCATCAGCGAGCGCCTGGCGGAGGACGTGGAGATGCACGGTAACGAGGTGCGGATGCACTCCCGGGTAGCGGCCGTCCATCACGAGAACGGCAGGGTGATCTCGCTGGATATCGAGACGCCGGAGGAGAGCTATCAGCTGGCGGTCGATAACCTACTGTCGAGCATGCCGCTGACCGAGCTGGTGCTGGCGATGCGGCCGGAAGCGCCGGCAGACGTGGTGGAAGCGGTGCACAAGCTGCGCTACCGTGACCTGGTAACAGTCAACCTGATGATCAACAAGCCTGAGGTCACCGACCAGACCTGGATCTATATTCACGATCCGAAGATCAAGCTGGGCCGTATCCACGAGCCACGCAACTGGAGCAAGGCCATGGCGCCCGAGGGCAAGAGTTCGATCGTCGCCGAGTATTTCTGTTTTGAGGGCGACGACATCTGGAGCATGGACGATCAGGATCTGATCGATCTTACGGTCAGCGACCTGGACCGGCGCCTCGGTTTCATCAAGAAGGAAGATGTGATCGACGCTTTCGTCGTGCGGGTGCCCAAGGCATATCCCAGTTACGAGCTGGGCTACGCGGCACCGCTGGACAAAATCCGCAAGTATATCAGCGGCTTCTCGAACCTGGAGATCATCGGCCGCTACGGCACCTATAAGTACAACAACATGGACCACTCGATGAAGACCGGTATCCTGGCCGCGCGAAACATTCTGGGCGAGCATCACGATGTCCTGGATGTCAACGCCGAGAAGGAATACCACGAGGAGAAGGTGCTGGAGAAATAGGAACATGGAAAAATGACGAAGTTCGAGCCGGCCCCGATGGCCGGTTTTTTTATTGCCAGGCAATCAGATCCGAAACCGTGATGCCGACAGAACCTATGTTTTTTTAGCCAGTGCGATGATGGTGAGTCCGTATGGCAGGTTGGTTTTTTTAATCATCGCCCGTTCGGTCTCGAGAATGGATCTAAGCAGATAATTGGCCGGCCCCGGAAGCGGTTTGAGGTCTGAGTGCGACTCTTCGGGCTTGATCCTTGATGGTGGGTGGAGCACCTTGCTCGTCAATCTGACTGCCGCCAACATGGGGAACAGCACAGTGTTGGCGCTGGTCATCCGTACAATCTCGAATCCCGCACCTCCCATCATTTTTCTCAAGCGTTTTCTTGTATAACGTCTAACGGCTCCCTGTGAGATATCGTGCTGGCCGCGTAGCAGGGGGTAAGCCTGCTCGGAAACATAAAAGAAGCCGCCGGGTTTTAGCACGCGGTAAGCATCACTTACACCCGCGGTGTCATTTTCCAGATTCTGCAGGACTTCACAGCAGATGGCGTGGGTGAAAGTCTCGTTTTCGAAGGGAAGAGCAGTGGCGTCGCCCGTTTGCACGTTTGCCAGGCCGCGCTCTTTGCACAACTCGATGGCGCGAGGGTGCATATCGATGCCCCAGACCTCGCAGTATTCGGCCAGCTGTCGCATCTTGGCGCCCGTACCACAGCCGATGTCGAGGAGCTTTGAGTTCTCGTTGAAAGTGGGGGCCAGCAACTGCTCCATGATGGCCATCATGCCGGTATGCCACCAGTAGGTGGTTTCCAGGCCGTACATGATGTCGTATTCGCGGGGTTGCATAAGAAGAATCGTAGCTGCTAGGTACGGGAGAAGGCAAATGACGGGCTGGCAAATGTCATGCGGCCAGGTCATCGGCAGGAGTTTTGACAGTGGACGCAAATTAAAATAATATTTGGCGTCGAATTAGTAGCAGAAGGATTATAAAAAAGCGGCCTCCGTTGATTGGCAGAGTTTGCACTAACTAGCGGAGGGAAAAATGAAGATCAGACTGTTTATTGCCTTATTCACAGGTCTGGTGCTCGCGTTGGGGCTTGCCGGTGTGGCGCAGGCGCAATCCAGGTGCGATTCGATCGCGGTATCGACCACAACCGGCCAGGCTGGCGACACGGTAACGGCTAGCGGGTACGCATTCGAAGGGGATACAGTAACAGTGACTTTTGACGGCGATGTTGTGAAGACAGCGGTCGGCGATGTATACGACGATTTCAGCGCCTCATTCACGGTTCCGACCGGTGCAGCCGCTGGTGCTCATACGATCAGAGTGACGGAAACCGGTGAGATCGGCGCAGATTGTTCATACCCATTCGCAGTGGCGGCCGCGGCTCTCGCCCCGGCTGCGACGGTCCCGGTTACCGTGCTGCCAAACACCGGTTTCTTATTCGCCCCGGCCGGCCTGCTGATCGGCTCCGGGCTGGGAGCGCTACTCTATAGAAAACGCCGTCGGTAACGACTGGTAAAGCACGGGCAGCGGCGCGCCGCCGCCTTGACGTTCAGCCCTTTTTCAAGATTCCGGGGCAAAGGGTTCCACCAAAGAGGATGGCTGAATGCTTAAGTCCGTACTCAGGTCCTTCACGTTCAGCCGGGTGCTGATATTTCTATTCGCCGCCCTGGCGTATCACTTTCTCTCCTCAATACATGAAGGGATCTCCATACCGCTGCAAGAGTCGGTACCCTGGTACCTGTCGATCTGGTACCAGTGGGATTCCAACTGGTATATGTCCATTGCGAGATACGGTTATCCATGGGTAATCGATGAACAGTCGAACGTGGCATTCTTCCCGCTGTACCCTCTGGCCACCAAGGGGCTCGGACTAATACTGGGCGGACGCCTGCTGCTGGCCGGCCTGATCCTGTCATCAGCCTTCCTCTTCGGCGGCATGGTCTATCTCTACAAACTGGTGAAAGTCGATTACGGTGACAAGATCGCCGGCCGCGCGGTTTTGCTGCTGGGGATATTCCCGACTTCGATATTCTTTACGACGATGTATACCGAGTCACTTTTCCTGATGACCAGCGTGGCGTCCTTTTATTACGCCCGCAAGGGGCGCTGGGCGCGTGCCGGCGTCTGGGGACTGCTGGCGTCGATGACGCGGATCACCGGCCTTCTTTTATTCATCCCTCTGATATGGGAGTTCATGTCACAGAATTCCTTCTCATTGAGAAGAAGCCTCAGGCCGCAACTCCTGTGGCTGCTGCTTGTCCCCACTGGTGTCCTTGTCTACATGGGCTACCTGCAGCTGAGCATTAATAATCCGCTTGCCTTCGCCCAGACGCAGGTGACCGGCTGGGGACACGGATTCACCTTGTTCGTTGGCAGCATCACCGGCGACGTGGAGATCCTGACCGACAAGTCGGAGTGGTGGGTGGTTTATGAGTTTGCGGCCACGGCCCTGCTTGCGGTCCTCACGATAATCAGCTTAAAAAAACTGCGTGGTTCATATACCATCTACATGCTTACGAGTCTCCTGCTTTTTCTCGCGGAAGGTACAACAAAATCCATAAGCCGTTATCTGCTCGTCGTTTTTCCAATATTTATTTTAATGTCTCTGCTGGCGCGGAAAAAAGCGGCCTGGTTGAGCGTATGCGGGATATCGCTGGTGTTGCTGGCGGTCTCCACCGCGGCATTCGTCACCGGAAGGTGGGTAGCCTGATGATGCCGGGCACAGTCGCGGGAGCCGGTATCAACGGGCATGGCGCCGGTAGTGAAGTGCATGGCGGCCGGCACGATTCGCAGGATTCAGTCATGGCCGTGAGTGATCGTCGCACGGTATTTTTTCTCTGGCTGGCGATGCTGGCTCTATGTGTGTTCTTCGCCTGCATTCAGCCGGTCTGGAGCCGGGTGGATGAGGCGCAGCACTTCCATTACGTCCAGTACATCATGGAAAACAGTGTGCTTCCGGTCGAAGGTACGACATTCATCTCGCCGGAGGTGGTAGATGTCTCGTTGAGAGAAGGGCAATGGGGCTGGAAATCGGCGGGTACCATCTCCACGCCTTTGCGCCTCGACTCGTCAAAGTGGATCGGGGTGCCGGAGAACCTCGATGACGCGTACAGGGAGAAGTGGGTGCAGCGCAACCTGTGGTATTTCAACTACGAGGCCATGCAACCACCTTTGTACTATCTGGTAAACGTTCCCGTCTATGCGGCCACGCCGGGTGACTCCCTTGCCAAGCTCTACGCCATGCGGCTGCTGGCGGCACTTTTCGCGTCTTCGATGGTCCCCATTACCTGGCTTTTTGCCCGCGAGGCTTTCCCCCAGAGTCGTCTTGTGACGCTGGGGGCGCCGGTGGTGCTTACGCAGGGCTATACGCTAAACATGTCGCAGGTCAGCAATGACGTACTGGCGGTGCCGCTTGCGGCGGCTTCACTTCTGTTCCTGCTGCGAATCGTCGCGCGCGGTCTTGACTGGAAGCGGAGCGTCATGGCGGGAGCGTTGATCGGCGCCAGCCTGCTGTCAAAACTGACCACAATTTTTCTCCTGCCAGTGGCGCTTCTCGCGCTCAGCCTTTTGATTGTCTACAGACGTGAGGTATGGTCCCGTGTGCTCGTGCACGCCGGGATCATCTACGGCACGGTGATGGTTACCCTGGCTCCATGGCTGCTACGTAACCTGGTTGTCTATGGAGACGCGACGGGTGCAAGCGCCGCGCGTCCCCTTATGTCCTCATTCTTCCGCTCACCTACCATTTCATTGGACACACTTCGCCTGGAAGAGCTTCTGCCGACATACTGGTTCGGCGAACCGGTATTTCCGTTCCCTTTCTGGACTTATGCCTGGTTCGCCGTATTTTCCGTCATGATGGTCGCGGCGGTGGGCCTGTTGTTCTATTTTACTCACGGCGAGGAACAGGACAGGGACGCGCGCAGACGAGTCATGTTCGTTTCGCTCGCCTTCATCATGGGCCTGGCCGTCAACATGCTTCTTCCTTTCGGGTCGGGCATAGGCGGCGTGCCCGGGCGTTATCTCTATCCGGTCATGCCCGCCATGGCTTTTTTACTCATGTTCGGTGTGCAGCGTTTGCTCAGCCGGGAGAAAGCCAGATTCCTGGTTGAGATCACGCTGGTCTGGCTGATCGTATGGGAATCTCTGAACCTGCTGGCATACATCCAAAGCCGGTGAATCCCAAAGCTCAGGAG
>JBAZWE010000058.1:0-11810 GCA_041660545.1 Thermoleophilia bacterium | reverse complement strand
GTGGAAGACGAGATTCAGGCGACCATCGGCGCCGCGCTGATAATCGATCAGGTAGTCCTCGTTCATGAACTTCTCGGTCAGTACCAGCTGGTTCTGTTCGACATAAGCGCGGGGGTCAACCCCGGCCGGGAGCACGAACGGAGTCAGGACTGACAGGGTGTAATGGTCCTGGTTCGGCGCCTCGTCCCACTGGGCCGGAGCCCAGTTAAAGACGACCAGCTTTTTCCCTTCCGGTGAAGTGGTCGGAGCCACATATCCCGCGTTGAACAGGTTGGTTGAATACCAGTAGGTGAAGGTGACGTTGCCTGACGAAACACCCTTGTTGTCCGCGAGGGCCACCTTGACCCTGTTCGTTTCCCTGGTAAAGTCGATACCGTAGGTCTTCCCGGAGTCATCCGATGCGAACGACGAGTCGGAGATGATCTCCAGCGGTTCGGATGGCTGGAAATAGAAACCGTGGAACTCGCCGGACGTGACCCGCCACTGGACGATATATGCAATATCGGCGGAGCCATCTTTCGCTAGGTCCACTTCGGTCTCGACGAAATCGATCTCGCCGGTGGCGGCAAGCGCGGTTTGGCTGAAAAAAAGAAGTGTGAGAAGCAGTGCGAGCGGGATGATGACTGAGCAGACGGGGAAACTTCCTTTACGGCTGAACGCTTCTGCCCGGTTGACCCTGTCAGAAATGACAGGTTTGACTGAATAATGACTTTCCCGCAAGTTCGCCAAGGTCCCCCGTAACGCCGTGTGATGAAAGCGGGATAATAATATCACCTTTTTTACAGGTGAGGACGTTCTGATTCATGGAGCTACAGAGGAATGATCGACCGGGCCAGCCATGGATGGAGGTGCTCAAAGCGAATTCAGATTAATTCATCGAGCAAAATGATTTGCAGCTCGTCAAACTCCATCTTGAAATCCGAATCATTTGTTATAAAAAGTGTCGCGCCAGCGACCATGGCACAGGCGATATGCAGGCTGTCCGGTGTCGAGAGTCCCGTTCCGGCACGAAAATCCGCAGCGCTGTCCGCCACCCGTTTGTCGATGTCGACCTGTAAAAGGTTGGGGAAGGTATCCAGCATGAACCGGTACGAATCAGCTATATCGGCTCTCTGTTCCTTCAAAGGCCGGACCAGGAGTTCCAACCGCGCAAGCGTTGAAGTCACAGCCTTGCAGTCACCAGTCTCGACTGACTTAAATATCTGAGTCGTCAGTGCCTTGTAACGCGGGTGGGCTTCAAAGTGATATATAAAAACCGGCGTGTCGATGGCGACGAGGGAATGAGCGCCAAGGACCCTCGCCAGCTTCAAGCTTTCTTTTCCCAAGCCTTCCTCTCCCCCTTCACATAACTGACAGCGTCAACGCCTTTCCACACATCCTTGCCGAGGCCGAGGGTCGCGCTGGTATAGCTTTTGGGGCGAGGAACCAGTTCGATCCTGTCGTTGTATGTCACCACGATAATCTCATCCCCCGCGCTGAGGCCAAGCGCGCGCCTGGCTTCCTTTGGTATTACTATTTGATTCTTGCTGCTCAGCTTTACTTTATTCATTGCCCATCACCGCTTTACTTTTTTGAATAATGCTTTACATACTATATTATCGGGACTAATCCTTCAATAGTAAAGTCAATAATTAAATCGGCTGAATTGTTCACCTGGCTGAAAAACACAAACGCTGGTTAAGCGTGTCTGATCACAGAAGATGCCCCGGGGTTTGCATGTATCAGTGAAGAAGGCCCGCCGCTTATCACACGCGCTGAATCATTCCATCTCATCAAGCAGCTCGTGCGCCTTTTCCAGATCCTCCCGACGGACCATCAGGCGGACTCCCTGCGTCAGCTGAAACTGGGGCTCCATGCCGCCGGCGTCATCGCTGAGAATCATAACCGGGATACCTTCGCATTCGAGAAACGACTTTGCCGTGCCGGCATCCATTTCTGAAAAGTAGCGTTTGAATAATACGATGTCATCCGGCATTTCTTTTGACCCTGTCTGTTGTTACCGGCTGTTGCGGATATAGCTTTATCCGGGCCGCTTCCGGTTTAAGCCGATGCCTTGATAACCCCGTGATACTTCGTCGACTTCCCCACCTTGATGGTGGCGCCGGTGAGGCTGTCGAAGGAAACCTTCTCCGATGTGACATGTGAGTCGGCGATACTGACGCCGCCCTGCCTGATGCGGCGACGGGCTTCGCTGCTCGTGAGGCCGAACCAGCGGCTGATGAGCCTGGGGAGGAATACCTGGCCGTCCTCGTTGTCTCCAGGCTCAAGCGTACACTCGACGAGGTCGGCGTCGGATGACAGTTTCTTGTCGCGGAAAAGTCCGTTGAAGTGCTGCTCGGCGGCCGCGGCGGCGTTCTCGTCATGGAAACGCGCAACCAGCTCGCGTGCAAGCGCGGCTTTCTGGTCGCGCGGATGCAGGCTGCCATCCCCCAGTCCACGCCCGATGGCATCAATTTCATCGTTCGTGCGTGATGTCAACAACCGGTAATAAGCCAGCATCGCCGTGTCGGGTATGCTCATCACCTTGCCGAATATCTCGTCGGCCGGCTCGGTGACCCCGATGTAATTGCCCACCGACTTGCTCATGCGGTCGACGCCGTCGGTGCCCGGCAGGATCTCATTGGTAAGCACAACCTGCTGTGGCTTGCCGTAATACTCCTGAACCGCGCGGCCCATGAGCATGTTGAATTTCTGGTCGGTGCCGCCCAGCTCGATGTCGGCGTCGATTGCAACCGAGTCGTAACCCTGCAACAGGGGATAGAGCGTCTCGAGCATGGAGATCGCCTGGTTGGCCTTGAAGCGTTTCTCAAAATCGTCACGCTCGAGTATGCGCGCGACGGTGCTGGCTGAAAGCAGTTTGAAGATGTCCTCCAGCCGCATGGGCGCGAGCCATTCACTGTTGCGCCGGACTTCGAGCTTTTCCGGGTCCTGGTCGAGTACCTTGTGCGCCTGCTCCTGGTAGGTCACGGCATTGGCCTCGATGGATTCGGCGGAGAGTTGCGGGCGGGTTTTCGAAACGCCGCTGGGGTCACCGATGCGCGCCGTGTAATCGCCGATGATAAGCACCGCCCGGTGGCCCAGGTCCTGGAACTGGCGCAGCTTGGTGAGCACCACCGTGTGCCCCAGGTGGATATCCGGAGCCGTGGGATCAACGCCCAGTTTGACGCGCAATGCGCGGCCCTTGCCCGCGGCCATCTCAAGCTTTTTTTCAAGCCCGCCCTCGGGGAGCGCTTCCACGCATCCCTTGGTGAGCGTTGAGATTATCTGTTTATCGAGAGCCATGACGCTGACAATGATATCAGAAAAACGTGGATTATCCGGTGCGCCTCTTGTTCTTCGCCAGCTGCTTTACCGTCATCTTGATCCGCTTTTTCCGGGTTTCTTCCTGTTTCGCTGATGTGATCCAGAACAGGTATGCCTTTTGATCGGAAGCATTGATCCGATTAAAGAACGCCTCGGCTTTCTCATTAGCCGACAAAGCCTCAGAAAGGTCATCGGGCACGACCAGGTTATCGACGTCGGTCAACGTCTCCCAGTTACCTCCCTTTTGCGCTTCAAGCACCGCCGCCATTCCATATTCGGTCATGCGGCCCTCGACGAGCAACCGGTGGACCCTTTCCTTGTTGGATTGGGACCAGATACTGCTCCTCCTGCGCGGCGTATAGTGTTGCATGTAACGCTCGTCGTCGATAGCATTGACCTGGCTGTCGATCCAGCCGAAGCAGAGGGCTTCCTCAACGGCTTCCTCATACTGAACTGATGACTTTCCCGTATGTTTTTTGTAATACGCCAGCCAGATGCCGTCAGATTTATCGTGGTTTTCCTCCAGCCATGCGCGCCATTCTTCCCTGTTTGCGAACATTATCGGCTCAGGCTTATCGTCGTTATTTTTTTTAGGCATCTTGCCTTCCTGGTGGCGTATTTTTTCAGGGCCGAAGCGTATAAGAAGTGCGGCTGTCTCCACGAAAAAGCCGGACAGCTACTTTGCTGCTATAATTATATCCTGTTTTGCAGCGACTTTCCCCGGAATCGCACCCGCATCCGCCGGTGATGGAAGGTTACTGAACCTGAAGGTCGAAGGCATTTCCACAATATGACTTATAACAGCCGCCAGAGAAGAACCCGGCGCAAGAGTTTCCCCCGTTTGCGCACGGTACTAGCTCTCATGATCCTGATAATGCTGGCCGCATCGCCGGCGATATCCAGGGCGTGGGATTCCTTCAGCGAGAACCTCCCCTCGCTGGACAAGGAGGAAGAGTACCGCGCCAGCGATGATACATTCATCTACGACAGCAACCCCACAGCCCCGCAGGTCATAGCCGTCCTCAATTCCGGCGAGAATCGCGTATTGCTCATGCCCGAGCAGATTCCGCAGCGCATGAAGCAGGCGCTTATAGTCGTGGAGGACGATCGATTCTATGATCACAGCGGCGTCGACCCGGTCGGCATGACCAGGGCGGTCTTTTCTAACTTCATCGAGGGGAAGCTGGTCGAGGGAGGCAGCACCATAACCCAGCAATACATCAAGAATACCTACGTTTCCAATGAACCTAGCGTAAACCGCAAGCTGGTCGAGGCTATCTACGCCTACGAACTGGAGCAGAAATGGTCCAAGGACAAGATCATCAGCGAGTACTTAAACACCATCTACTTCGGCAACGGCGCCTACGGGTTGCAGGTGGCGGCGACGATCTACTTCAACAAGTCTGCCATGGACTTAAGCCTGGCCGATTGCGCGCTGCTTGCGGCGCTGCCCAAATCCCCGGTGCAGTTCTCGCCGTTCAACAACCCGGACGCCGCCAGACAAAGGCGGGACATGGTCCTTGCCAAGATGAAGAACCATGGAATGATCACACAAGAGGAATATGACCAGGCTTCCGCTTCCCCCCTGCCGGTGCAACCCTCGAAACTCGGTCCACAGAACGAACTCGCCCCCTATTTCGTCGAATACATCAAGGAACAGCTGATAGCCCGTTATGGCACAAGGACGACGTTCGAGGGCGGGTTGCGTGTCTATACCACCCTTGACCTGGGAAGACAGGCGGCCGCGGAAAAGGCTGTTGCTTCGGTGCTTGACCAGCCGGCCGATCCCAGCGCCGCACTCGTCTCACTCGACCCGGCAACCAGCGCGGTTCGCGCCATGGTGGGCGGCCGTAACTTCGCCGAGCAGAAATTCAACGTGGCCACCCAGGGGCACAGGCAACCCGGTTCCGCCTTCAAGCCATTTGTTCTCGCGACCGCCATGAACAAGGGCATCTCCCCCGGCACTACGTTTGTTTCCGAACCAAAGCACTTCAACCTTGGCGCCGAGGGCGCTGTCTGGGATGTGGCGAACTTTGACAACCTTTACCTGGGCAAGATCAGCCTGGAAAAAGCAACGGTTTATTCAGACAACGCGGTTTACGCGGAGCTGATGATGAAGATCGGCGCCGCCGACGTGGCCGACACTGCCCGCAAGGCGGGCATCAACACTTCGTTCAGCGCCAGGCCCGCCATTGCGCTTGGCGGCCTCGACAACGGCGTCACACCTCTCGAGCTTGCATCCGCCTACGGCACCTTCGCCAACGGTGGCAACAAGGTCACCGGCAGCATCGATTTCAACGGAGACGGTCCCGACCCCATCTCTATCGCCATGACAACCGACTCGCAGGGAAAAGTCATAGATGATAACAAACCGGTGGCGACACCGGTGCTCGATCCCGTCATCGCCTATCACGTCAACAGTGTGCTTAAGAAAGTCGCGATGAACGGGACCGGCAAATGGAGCAACCTGGGCCGACCCTGCGCCGGCAAGAGCGGCACGACCGAGGATCACGTCGATGCCTGGTTCTCCGGCTACACCCCGGACCTGGTGACGACCGTCTGGATCGGCTATCCAGGCCAGCGCGTATCGATGGCGGATGTTCGTGGTGTGCGTGTTACCGGTGGCGCCTGGCCGGCGCAGATATGGAACTCCTACATGAATGAAGCGCTGGCCAATACTCCGGCCAGTGACTTTTCCAAACCGCCCAACGCCGATCTTGCGCAGGTGCAGATCTGTGTGGATTCAGGCCTGCTCGCCAATCCCTGGTGTCCGAAGAAAGAAAACCGCAGCTTCCTGCCTAATCATTTGCCGACCGAAAAGTGCACCATCCATCAGGCAAAGGAAATTGCGGCGCCCAACGTCACGGGCATGCGCTTCGCCGAGGCGTGGAAAGTCCTGGCGGCAGCCGGCCTCGAGGTTGATGTCACCTACAGATCGGATGCGAGCAAACCGGCCGATCTCGTGGTCGACCAGTCACCCAAGGCCGGGACGAAAATGCGCCAGGGTGTCAATCGCTTTGTTATCGCGGTCGCCGGTCCGCCAGGCAGTGTGCAGGCGCCGGAGGAAAACAACGACGAGGAGCAGTAGGGTTTTTATTGTCCGGCTCGGTCCCGCGTTGCCGGCCCCTGTGATCGTCACGCAGACCGCACATCCGGGCGCTGCCTGCTACCAGGAAAGCGTCATGAAAGAGTGCGTGTTGTTTAAGTAGGTAAGGTCGACCTGGCGGCCGCCCAGTGTGATCGTCTTCTGGTCCAGTTCGGGCAATATCCCCAGCTTGCCACGCTTGCGCCGGTCTTCTTTCATCTCGCGCCCCAGTGGGCTTTCGCTCTCGACGGTATTCTCGAAAATGAAGACACTTTCAAAATGCTGCTTCAACATCTCTTCGATGTCTTCAAAATAGAACTCATGCGGATGGAACTCGTTTGAAGTCTCCTCCATCCCCGGAGAGAAATATTCCTTGTTCGGCGTGCCCATGACCAGGATGCCGCCATCCTTGAGCACCCGGCGCATGTGAGTCAGGCACAGCTCAGGCTCCTGCAGGTGCTCGATGTTTTCCGAGGAGAAGATCGTATCGAATGCGTTGTCGGGGCTGGTGATCTTCTGGGCATCCATCTGCCTGTACTTAAGGCCCGGATGCGAGTAATGATCTTTGGCGTAGCTTATGGCCTCATCCGAGAAATCAATCGCAAGGACTGACCTGGCGCCTTTCGTGCTGAAAAGATGTGAACCGTATCCGGTGCCACAACCGACATCGAGGACATCCTTCCCGGGAACGAACTGCATGCCGAACTCATATACCCTGACATGGTTGTCAAAATTCTCGTCAGGAAAATCCGGACATACGCGTTCGATCGTATGGTGATATTCCTTCGGGGGCGGATTTATCGCCTGCTTGATGCTCCGCAGGAACTTCAAGAACGGGCCGTCTCCTTCCTGCTCCTGCTCTTTCCCTTCTTTGCCGGGCTCGCCTTTTTCTTCAACCGGTTGACCCGGATCAGACCCGAACAGGGGATGATCTTAACGCCCTTCTTCTCCAGTTCGTCGATAAACAGGTTGATACCGATCGAATCGCTGGAGTTATGCCCGGCGATGACGACATTGATTTTCTGTTTTTCGGCCTCTTCGCGGTTCTTCTCGCTGATATGCATGCCTATTAGTGTACCGACGCCGGCGGCTGCCAGCTTCTCCATCGATTCCGCCGGTCCTCCCGTTCCGCCCGTCATGTCTATCAACACGCGACCCGCACGGCGAGATTCCTTGCCGACGACTATCGTGGGACCGGCGTTCATCCTGGCGGCTTCCCGATATTCCGGGATCTTTCTTAAATCATCGCGCACCTCGCCCAGAGTGAGACCGGGTCCTTTCTTGTCGAAATGCTTCTGCAGAAAACTGGTGACCAGGTTGTCGCAAGGTGTATGGACACACATCAGGGGGATGTCGAGAAGTTCAGCGGTCCGGACCGGACGCTGATGATTGAGCGGCAGCATCAGGCGCATCACCTCGGACTGCCGCCCCTCGATAACCGCCTCCCCGACGTTGATCGGCACACCCATGTTATGCCAGACATCGGCCTGCACCCCCATGACGTCCGCCAGGGCCGCCAGTGCCTTGCCTTCCGGGTGGTGACCCATCACCAGGTCGATCTTTGTGCCCTTCTCACGCAGGCGATCGGCGAGCAGCAGCTCCTGGGTCTCCATGTCGACACCCACGATCATCGATTTGACCTCGGTTGACGTATCGCCATAAAGGATGCGAGTGTCGGCGAACGGGTTGGTCAGGCGGTCGGTATCGTAATCCTCTTTTTCATCGGCTTCCAGCTTTTCATAAGCCGTCTGCGTTTTTTCAAGAAGCTTCTCCACGTCCCGCTTGCCCCTCGGGTCCGCCTTGATACCCATCGCGATCGCGAGCTTGTAAATCTCTTCCAGTTTCAATTGTCCTCCCCTTATGTCGTCAGTTTCCGGGACAGAAATCTGCTTTCGGCGGCGCAGTAGCGCCACTTATGTTCAGTACCGGCCTTGATGCCGATACGCGATGTTGTAACAATACCCGGTTTTTGCCAATCGGCGTTCCGGGCGTGTACCTTAAGACCGCCTCTGTAAACCGGTTGACCGTAATGCCTTAAGTCTATAGCGAGCGCCTGTGCTATTTTGCCCGGACCGCTTGCCAGCTGCACCAGGTTCTGCACGGGATCGCGCCGCCGCTTCATCTCATCGATGCCGTCCGTGGGCTCCAGGGCCCGTATCAGAACGGCTGCCGGCTCGCCGTCCTCCTCGCAAACTATGTTCACAAGATGATGCATGCCATACGTGAAGTATATATATGCCCTGCCCGGCGGGCCAAACATTATCCTGTTTCTTTCAGTCTGACCTCTGAATGCATGACAGGCGGGATCGTTCCGGTTATAGGCTTCGGTCTCGACTATTATTCCCCCGACGCCATCGTGCATCAACTTGCATCCGATTAGTTCGCGGGCCACTTTCTGGACCTTACGGGCGTAGAAGGATTTGGATAGGACCTTTTCCGGCATGGATAAACAGCTAGGCGGGGTCCTCTGGACGCGCCATATCCGCCAGCGTCTGCTTCAGTCCCTCAAGCCGGCGCGATGCGACTAAAAGCTGCGCTTCGACCTGCCCGGAAGAAGTCCCTCCATATGAATCCTTGCGCTCAACGGCCGCTTCGACATCGACGACCCCGCTGAAGGAATCATCAAACTCCTCCGCAAAAACTTTGAGCTCGGCGGGCGTCAGATCGGCCAGGGCGCGGCCCTCATCGATGCATTTGCGGACCATCTCGCCGGTTATGCGATGGGCGTCACGGAATGCCAGCCCCTTGCCCGCCAGATAGTCCGCGACTTCCGTGGCAACGGAAAAACTCTCCTCGGCGGTCTGGCGCATGCGCTCCGGTTTGAACTTTAATGTCGCCACCATTTCCGTCATGACCGGTATGGTCGCAAGCAGGATGTCGGCGGTCTCGAATATATAGAGCTTGTCTTCCTGCATGTCCTTGTTGTAAGCCAGCGGCAGCCCGGCCAGCAGGCTGGTAAGTCCCTGCCAGTTGGCAGCCACGCGCGCCGCCTTGGCGCGGATAAGCTCGCAGGCGTCGGCGTTCTTCTTCTGCGGCATGATGCTCGAACCCGAAGTGAACGCGTCGGGGAGCTCGGCAAAGCCGAACTCGGCGCTGGACCAGAGGATGAGCTCAGCCGCAAAACGTGAGAGGTGGATGCTCAAGTTCGAAGCCGCGCCCAGGTAATCGAGCGCGAAGTCCCTGTTGGAGACGTCGTCGAGCGAGTTGGCGCCCGGCCGCTCGAATCCCAGCTCGGCCGCGGTCTGGTCACGATTTATCGGATAGTTGACGCCCGCCAGAGCGCCAGCTCCCAGCGGCATGACCTGGGCGGCCTCCAGCACCCGCATCAGCCGCACGTGATCGCGCGAGAACATCTCGTAATATGCCAGAAGATGATGGGACAATAGCACGGGTTGAGCCCGCTGCAGATGTGTATAACCCGGCATGATGACGCCCATGCTGGCTTCAGCCTGCTTGAGGAAGGCCTCCAGCAGCGAGACCAGGTCGGCGAGATGCTGGCCGATGTGATCCTGCAGGAAAAGCGCCAGGTCGGTGGCGACCTGGTCGTTGCGGCTGCGTGCCGTATGCAGTTTTTTGCCGACGTCGCCGGCCAGTTCGATGAGCCGCTTCTCGATCGCGGAATGGATATCCTCATCTTCGAGCTTGAACTCGAACTCGCCACGGGCGATCTCTACCATGATCTGGCCGAGGCCCGTCTCGATCTGACCGAACTCGTCGGCGGTAAGGACGCCGATACTGGAAAGCATGCGCGCATGGGCCAGCGAACCCTGTATATCGTAGGGAGCCAGCCGCCAGTCGAAGGTTATCGAGGCGTTGAGTTGCTGAAACAGCTCATGCGGCGGCTGGTCGAAGCGACCTGACCAGAAATGTGTGTTGTTGTTTTCCTTCATAAAGTCTTTTTCCTTGTACCTGGCTGAATATTGTGGCCGTTCGGGATGTTTCCCGAAGCGAACATCTATTCGCGCAACCGAGCCTGCCAGTTGATCAGTTCACTCCGCGAATCACAGTTCACGAAGGGGAACATTCCGAACGGCTTATGGGTTTATTTGCCCTTCTTGGCCCAGACCTCCAGCGGCAGACCCCAGAGCTCGCAGAAGCCCTTCGCCGCTTCGTGGCTGAACGCGTCTTCGCCGCCGTATGTAGCAAGGCCGAAATCATAGAGCGAGTTCGGCGACTTGCGGCCAGCGACCACGCATGAGCCCTTGAAAAATTTTAATCGCACTGTGCCGCTGACGCGCTTCTGCGTGTCGGTCATGAAAGCGCGTATGGCGTCCATGAGCGGATCGAACCAGCCGCCGTTGTAGGTCATGTCGGCGAACTTCTGCTCCAGTCCCCGCTTGAAGTGGACAAGTTCGCGCGGCAGGGTCATGTCCTCGAGCTCACGGTGGGCCATTATCAATGCCAGTGAACCCGGGACCTCGTAGACCTCACGCGACTTGATTCCCACAAGCCGGTTCTCCATCATGTCGACGCGGCCGTAACCGTTAGCGCCGGCCATCTCGTCGATGTGAGAAACCAGATCGACCAGACTTAGGCTCTTGCCGTCGAGCGCGACGGGCACACCTGCCGCGAATTCGACCTCGGCATACGCCGGTTCGTCCGGCGCGTCGGCCGGTGCGCAGGTCACGGCGAACGCATCCTCAGGCGGTTCCAGCCAGGGGTCCTCGAGCGGCCCGCATTCGACGGTCCGACCCCAGAGGTTCTCATCGATGCTGTAAGGGCTTTCCTTTTTTAGTGGGATCGGGATACCGCGCGCCTCGGCGTACTCCATCGACTGTTCGCGCGTCATCCCCCACTCCCGCGCCGGCGCCAGAATATCAAGCGACGGATCGAGCGAACGTATACCCAGGTCGAAACGGACCTGGTCGTTGCCCTTGGCGGTACAACCATGCGCGACGGCCGTGGCGCCGCTTTTATGCGCCGCCTCGACCAGCACCTTGCAGATAAGCGGCCGCGACAGGGCGCTCACCAGCGGGTATTTTTCCTCGTAAAGAGCATTGGCCGCCAGGGCCGGAACGATGAAATCGTTGGCAAATTCTTCCCTTGCGTCAACGACGAAGGCTTCGACGGCGCCGATGTCCAACGCCTTCTGCTTAAGGCCGTCCAGGCCTGAGGCGCGTCCGGCGTCGACAAGCACGGCTACCGTGTCGAGGCCGTGCTTCTCCTTGAGCCAGGCGATCATCACCGATGTGTCGAGACCGCCGGAGTATGCAAGGACTACTTTTTTATCCTGAGCACTCATTTATTTCCTCTATTTCCGGGCTGACTGGGCTGACTGGATCCTGGAATTCAAAAATTTTTTCATCCTGCTGGCGCTTGCGCCGTCGGGCATGACCATCAGGACCGTATCATCGCCGGCGACGGTGCCCACTACATCTGACTCCTCCAGCTCATCGATCACCCTGCCGATCGTCGGCGCGGT
>JBAZWE010000057.1:0-12134 GCA_041660545.1 Thermoleophilia bacterium | reverse complement strand
TGGCGTGTCGCAAGGCAGACCTTTGGTGAGGGACTGAGAGCCATCGCGGGACTTGCGCCGATGCTGGTGCTGATGGTCGCATTCGCCGGCATCAATCTGTGGCTGCTCAATCTTCCGATGGGGATGAGGGAGTGATGGCGAAATCGGCCATCTTGATCTACGGTTGATCGAGGAGAAAGAAAGTCTATTCCGAATGGTCCAGCGCACAGGCTGGGCCATTTTCTTCGGTCTGCTGGTGCTGGGTAAAACAGATGAGTGCTTCGCGCTGATCGGAGCCGACGACGGCAAGCGCGCTGGACGCAAAAATTAGCAGTGTTAGTATCGCCGTGATCGAGAAAATCAGGATTCGTCCCGGATGCCTTGAGGAAGAATTGTCAGACAGCAGATCTTCCATCCGTCCGGTCATTTCGCCGTTGCCGCTCAAGGCAACAGTCAGTGACTGCTCTTTGCCGCCGGATGCCACGGTAATTATCCTGGCCAGTGCTTCGGCTACAACCAGCGAGCCTCCGGTGCGCACAGCGGCATCACGATCGGCAGCTTTCTCCATGCACATCCGCATCTCACACAGCGCCATCTTCGGTCCGGGCAAATAAAAAAGTGTCAGGGCGACGGATTTTGCAAAAGCCAGGAGCAGATTGTCCCTGTGGGAGCGGTGGGCTTCTTCATGCGCAATCACCGCTCTAAGTTGTGAGGCATCAAGCGATCTGACCAGACCCTCGAATAGAACGATTCTCGGGCGCAACAAGCCCACCGTCTGAGCTTCAAGACGAAAATCACCAGGCAATAAAAAAGTCTTACCCACCCATTTTTCCTGATTGATCAGCGGCAACGCCGGGCAATTCATGGCGGCTGACTTTTGATCCTTCTTCAGACGGTGACTTACCTTAAACAACCTGGTACCGCCACCGAGCAGGAATGTGATCTGGAAGAGAAGGACGACTATCGCCAGTGCGGCGATCAGATAGTTCCAATTGCTTGCCGCGAGAAATCCATGTCCGGCCTCAAAGACGCCACCACAAGCATCGCCCATGGCTACAAGGAATGATCCGGAAAGAAACCTGAGGAGTATCAGCGCAAATACCAGACACGTGGCTATTCCGCTTGCGATTATAGAGGTGAAAAAAAAGAGCGCTGATACACGCGGCGCGGCGCGAGATGCCACCCACCGCCTGACAATCCATGGACTCGCCAGAATGGCGATATACGCAAGAGTCAGTGTCAGATATCCGATTGTTCCGCCTTCTTTTTCTTTTCTTCGATCAGTCGAACCAGCTCGTCAAGCTTGGCGGTGTCGTGAGCATCCACGGTATCCACGAACTGGGAAAGCACCGGCTCGCCAAAACCTCCTAAAAGACCCTGCATTACGGTGCCGATCGCATCCGAGCAAAAATCTTCACGGTTCTGGGTTGGAACATAGAGATAGGCGCGGCCATGCTGTTCGCGCTTGAGCAGACCCTTTTCAGCAAGACGTGTCATTACAGTCATAACAGTCGTATAGGCGATCGTGCGCTTCTTTGCGAGGTTCTCGTGTATCTGGCGCACGCTGGCGGGGTTATCTTTCCACAGAAGCTCCATGATATCCGCTTCCAGATCACCCAGCACCTGACGAAGGCCCTTGCCGGAGGTTCTTATGTTCAGCTTTTTTCGCATGGATGCCATAGGAAAATTGTACTACGGTGCGTAGTGGAGGGCAAGGAACCTTAAAGATTGCGCCCCGGGGCGATCAGGTGTTCCTGGACAACCTTTCGGCTGGATCAGTCCATATGATTCCGGCGAATATCACAATAATTCCTGTCATGAAGCCAATCGACTCATACTCGTATCTACCTGCAAGGATGAGAATGCTGCTGGCTCCCGTTATGACTATGCCCAACGGCACAAGGGCGCTGGACCATGAGAGCCGACCGTAGACTGCGCCGGCTATGGTTGCAACGACAAGCAGCAGAATGCTCAAGGTCCTCGTGATTCCGGCAACAACCGTAAGCATATCGGGCAGTTCCAGGGCTTTCCATCCAGGTTCGTCATTTACGTTCAGCAACGCGGTATCAGTTCCGGCGCCAGAAATCAGGATCATCGACATCAAGGCAACAAGAAGAATAAATGCCAGCCAGACATGAGCTAATTTGCGCGGGATCAGTACATATAACATGCCTGATGCCAGAAATCCCGCGGGAAGTATCGATCCTGACAAGTAATAAGTCTTAGCCATAAGGCTTGTCCAGCCACCCATGCTTCCCAGAAAGACGCAAGAGGATGCCAGGGCAAGCAAGGCGAGAGCAACCGCCCAGACGATGAAAGCCGGATTTCGCCTGCTTCTATAGAGGCTGAATACAACCCCGGCGAGAAGGGCTCCCAAAAAAGTGGCGGTTAGGGGAAGAATCCACATACGAATGGAAGGATATCACTTAAGCAACCGCTCGTGCACTTTCCTGGTGCACTCGTCCATGACTACAGCTAGACCACCATCGCGTGCGATGGCCGCCGCTTCCTCACTGATAATTCCTTCCTGCAGCCACAGGACTTTGGCGCCAGTAGCCACCGCGGCCCGTGCTATGTCAGGACAGGCCTCCGCCTTGCGAAAGACATCGACGATATCAACAGGCCTGCCTATTTCTTCCAATGAGGAATAACAGGGGCGTCCGAGGATTTTAGAGACTTTCGGCCTTACGGGAATCACATCGTAATCTTTTTGCAGCAGGAACCTCGCCACGGCATTGCTGGGCCGCGCCGGATTGGGAGAGGCGCCCACAACAGCGATGCTTTTTGCTTCGGCGAGTATCAGCCGGAGTTTTTCGTCGCTTTGTTTCACAGGGACGAAGATAACATAAAATCCGATGATTTCAGACAGGAAACTGAAAACAATATCTGATACAATACGTGGCTCTGAAGACTGCAGCTGGTGCTGGAGTCTGTTTTACTATGTGCGCGCCGCGGTGGAATGTCGCCCTGCCGCGGGGCCAAACGAGGAGCGACAATCGTAAAACACGAGAGAAAGGATCTCGGTTTGACTGCTGTATCAATGAAAGAACTGCTCGAGTCCGGAGTACACTTCGGACACCAGACGCGGCGCTGGAATCCACGGATGAAGCCATATATCTTCACCGAGCGCGGCGGTATCTACATCATCGACCTGCAGAAGACCATCAGGCTCATCGATGACGCGTACGACTTCATCAAGAACCTGACCGCCAATGGTCAGAAAGTACTCTTCGTAGGCACAAAGAAACAGTGCCAGGATACTATTGCCGAAGAGGCTCAGCGTTCGGAAATGCCATATGTGTCACGTCGCTGGCTGGGTGGACTTCTCACTAACTACCAGACCATTTCCAAACGTATCAAGCGTATGCACGATCTGCGCCGGTTGCGCGAGGAAGGGCAGCTGGATCTTCTCCCCACAAGGGAACAGATGAATCTGCTGGCCGAGCTGAACAAACTTGAGACAAACCTGGGTGGCGTCTCCGACATGGACAAGCTGCCTCATGCGATATTCATCATCGATCCCAGGCGGGAAGCGATTGTTATCCGCGAGGCACGCAAGTTGCATATACCGATTGTGGCCCTCGTCGACACCAACTGCGATCCCGACGAGATAGATTATGTGATTCCCGGAAATGATGACGCCATCCGATCCTGCGGACTAATCATCAGGGCGATGGCCGAAGCGGTCATCGAGGGCAGGCAGTTACTCTCGGAAAAGGAGCTGCAAGCGGCTCAGGCACAGGCCAAGGCACTTGCTGCAGCACAGAAGGAAGCGGCCGCAAAAGCAGAAGCCCAGGCAGCAGCCGATAAGGAAAAAGCGGCCAAGGAAGGCTCTGAAGCGTCTGTAAAACCAAACGAAAAAACCGCCGCCCCTTCAAAAGCAAAACCTAAACCCGCTAAAAAAGCAAAACCCGCCGGCGCGCCAAAAAAGGCGGCTGAGAAACCGGCCAAGGATAAACCTGAGGCAAGCAAGGAAAAGACAAAAGATGCAAACAGTGAGGTGGAAAGTGGCAGTTAGCGCTAAGGAAGTCAAGGAGCTCCGCGACCAGACGGGCGCGGGTATGATGGATTGCAAAAAAGCCCTTTCGGAATGCAGTGGCAACCTCGAGGATGCAGTCAAGCTTCTCAGGACCAAGGGTCTTGCCGATGCGGCCAAACGGAGTGGACGGGCCACGAAAGAGGGACTCGTTGACAGCTATATACATGCCGGCGGCAAGATCGGTGTGCTGGTGGAAGTCGGTTGCGAGACGGATTTCGTAGCCCTCAATGATGACTTCAAAACGTTCGTGCACGATATATGCATGCACATCGCCGCGGCCAATCCTGAGTATGTGAGCCGCGAAGACGTTCCGGCAGAGGTGACCGAAGCCGAACTCAGCATCTATAAGGACCAGGCCAAGGCTACCGGCAAACCGGACAACATACTGGAAAAAATCGCCCTGGGAAAACTGGACAAGTTCTATGAGCATGTCTGCCTGCTGGAGCAACCCTTCGTAAAAGACGACAAGCTCACCGTGGAACAGCTGCTGGGCGAGATCGTCGGCAAGATCGGCGAGAATATAACGATCAAACGTTTTGTCCGTTTTGAGCTGGGCAAGGACTAGTTGACCGGCAAAGAGAAATCTGCTTCCCGTAATCGCGAACACAAAGCCGTTTTCGGTCGTGTTCTGATAAAGCTCTCAGGACAGGCACTTCAGGGTGAAGATCAGTTGAGTATCGATCCTGAAAAGATCAAGGCGATAGCCAACCAGATAAAATCAGTCGCAGATATGGGTGTGGAGGTCGCTATTGTGGTCGGAGCGGGAAACATCTTCCGGGGTGTCGCGGGAAGCACCCGTGGCATGGACAGGGCGACCGGCGACTATATGGGGATGATAGCGACAGTACTCAATGCGCTGGCTTTGCAGGACGGCATGGAAAAGATCGACCTCAGTACCAGGGTCCTGTCCGCGATCCACATGCAGGAAGTCGCTGAGCCATATATACGACGCAAGGCTATCAGGCATCTTGAAAAGAAAAGGGTCGTCATCTTTGCCGCCGGCACTGGTAATCCCTACTTCACAACAGACACCGCCGCCGCCCTGCGCGCACTCGAGATCGGCGCCGAGGCGATTCTCATGGCCAAGCGCAAATATGACGGCGTCTATGACTCCGATCCCGACACAAACCCGGACGCCGTTTTTCTGCCACACGTAACTCACCTGGAAGCCATCGAGCGCGGGTTGAAGGTCATGGACACGACGGCTATATCCCTTTGTATGGATAATGATCTTCCTATTCATGTATTCAACATGAACGATGAGGACAACATTCAGCGTGTTCTTTCTGGCGAAAGAGCCGGAACTATAGTAAGCTCACCGGCGAAATAACTGTACCGGGATACCGGCCCACGCCACACCGGGCCTCAAACAGTTTCGGGGGTTATGATGAATGACATGGTTGAACTGTATTTCGATGATGGCCGCGAACGCATGGACAAGGCGCTGGTGGCGTGTCATAACGAATTCAACACAATCCGGACCGGCAGAGCCTCTACCGCTCTGCTCGACCGCATAATCGTCGATTATTATGGCGCCAAAACCCCACTCAAGCAGCTTGCGAACATCAGCGCCCCGGAGGCGCGTCTGCTTGTGATCACACCTTACGACAAATCCGTCATCAAGGATATCGAGCGTTCGATTATGGACTCCGAGCTGGGGCTCAATCCCAGCAATGACGGCAACCTCATCCGTCTTTCCATTCCAGAGCTGACCGAAGAGCGGCGCCTGGAGCTTGTGAAGGTCGTCAAGGGTCTGGCGGAGAATGGTCGTGTTGCTGTCAGGAATATCAGGCGGGATGTCATCCACAAGCTCAAGGACCTGCAGAAAGACGGTGATATTTCCGAGGACGAGCTGCGCCACTCTGAGGAAGAACTGCAGAAGTTAACCGATAAACACATCGCAAAGATCGATGAGATGCTTAAAAACAAAGAGGAGGAAATCCTGGAGGTGTGATGTTGAACCTTCGTAACCTCCTCGACAATCTTCGCCGGAGAAAAACCGACAGCGAAGATTTTTTATTAGCTGAAAGCCAGGCGCCGCTGCATGTGGCCATAATCATGGATGGCAACGGGCGCTGGGCGGCACAAAGACATCTACCCGCCATCGCCGGACACCGGGAGGGCGCAAAAGCGCTAAAGAGAACCGTCAAGGTTGCCAGAATAACCGGTATCAAGGAGTTGACGGTGTACGCTTTTTCAACAGAGAACTGGCAACGCCCGGGGGATGAGGTGGAAGCCCTCATGACGATGTTTACAGAGCTTATTGACAAGGAAGTCCCCGAACTCGACGAACAGGACATCAGGATGAGGTTCATCGGAAGGCGGGAGGGGTTATCGGCCAATCTGCTCGAACGGATGGACTGGGCTGAAAAACTTACGGCGGACAACCGGACGATGACTCTTTTTGTCGCTTTCAATTATGGTGGACGTGCCGAGATATTCGACGCCGTCAAGGCCGCCGCCCGAAACGGAGCACAGAACGATACCGAGGCCGATTTTAAAAAATATCTCTACGCTCCGGACATGCATGATCCCGAGTTGCTCATTCGCACCAGCGGCGAGCAGCGCGTCAGCAATTTCCTGCTTTGGCAATGCGCTTATTCCGAGCTTTATTTCACGGATAGGCTCTGGCCCGCTTTCAGGGAAGAAGATTTTCTTGCCGCAATCGCGGAATTCGGACGGCGTCAGCGCCGATTTGGAGCCAGGTAGGCGCCCGTGTTGATAACACGTGTACTTGTGGGACTGCTGGGAATCCCCCTGGCTATCATCGTCGTCTATACGGGGGGCCTGCCGCTTCTGATTTCACTCGTGGTGCTCAGCCTCCTGGCACTGCATGAGTTTTATCGCATGGCCCGCGTGTATAAACCCAACCTGCTGGCCGGTTACGCGGGAGCGATTTTTATTCTGATCGGCGCACACACGGGTGAGCTTGCAGGCGCGCTTCGAGGTGTGATCTATCTGTTCGCGCTGACTTTCATCCTCCATGCCATCAGGGGGCTCAAACCCGAAATGATGGGGGAGATGGCTGTAACCTTCTTCGGGGCTTTTTACATCGGCATGGGTTTCGCCCATGTTATCCTTTTAAGAAGTCTTGAATATGGCATCAGTCTTGCCATCGTGGTGCTTCTGGCAACATGGACCTCCGACACGGTGGCCTATGCCGTCGGTCATTTTTACGGGCACCGTCCGATCTCTCCGGTAATCTCTCCCAAGAAGACGATTGAGGGAACCCTGGCAGGCTTCATAGGAACCATACTTGTGGTTCTCGTTGCAGGAAAATCTCTGGCATGGATGGGCTCGGGACAGTTTTTTGTACTCGGTCTCACCCTGGCCATCGCGGCGCCGATCGGTGATTTATTCGAGTCCTACCTAAAACGGGCATCGCAGGTAAAAGATGCGGGTACTATTATCCCGGGACATGGCGGAATACTTGACCGCTTCGACTCTCTTCTATTTGCCGGCGTCGCAGCCTACTATGTCGTCACGGCAATGGTTTGAAACCGTTATTAAGAAAGGTGCTGCAAAACTCATTATGAAACGCATTCTTGTGCTGGGATCAACAGGTTCGATCGGAAAGCAGGCGCTCGAGGTGATCGCAGAAACCCCCGGGCTTGAGGCGGCCGGCCTTGCCGCTGGAACCAATTACCACATACTCAGGGATCAGGCGCTTGAATTCGGCGTCACGGATGTCGCCATACTCGATGAAGTCGCGGGCAGCAAGCTGGCGGAGCTGGAGCCTGATCTAAACGTCCTGGATGGGCCGGGATGCATCCGCGGCCTGATTGAGACTGTCGAATGTGATCTTGTTTTAAACGCAGTCGTAGGCGCCGCCGGGCTCGAGGCGACAGTCGCCACGCTGAATAAAGGCATCGACCTTGCCCTGGCAAACAAGGAGAGCCTGGTAGTCGGGGGCAGCCTGGTCATGGATCTGGCTAAAACTAACGGCTGCAAGATCCTCCCGGTCGACAGCGAACACAGCGCCATCTTCCAGTGTCTGCAGGGACGGGGGACAAACGGCATCGATCAGCTTTTACTTACCGCCTCCGGAGGGCCTTTCTTCGGACGCAGCCGAAAAGAGCTGGAGACAGTTACCCGAGACGACGCACTAGACCATCCGCGCTGGAAAATGGGTAGCAAGATTTCAATTGACTCGGCGACACTCATGAATAAAGGGCTCGAGGTTATCGAAGCCCATCATCTTTTCGATGTTCCTTATGATGACATCAAGGTGGTGGTACATCCCCAGTCAGTCGTGCATTCGCTTGTTCGTTACAGTGATGGATCAGTTTTAGCCCAGATGGGCCTGCCCAGCATGAAACTCCCGATAGCCTACGCGCTGAACTATCCCGACAGGCAACCAGTGACCATGCCCCAGCTCGACCTGGTCGAACAGGGAGAGCTGACATTTTACGAGCCTGATCCGGAAGCATTTCCTTGCCTGGCGCTGGCACTTGAGGCCGGCAAACGTGGCGGCGGCTCGCCGATAGTCGTAAATGCGGCTAACGAGGTCGCGGTGGCCGCCTTCCTTACGGGTCGCCTGAAATTCCTCGATATCGCGGACCTGGTGGAAAAAACCATGCTGGCCATGGAGCAGGATCTCCCACACAAGCTGACGAGCCTGGACGAGGTCAACGAAATAGACGCCGAAGCCCGGCAACTTGCAGATTCACTGTTGGATTAGATCGCTGCTAGAATACTTCTGATGCTCATTTTTATCGCCATCCTCGGAATCGGTTTCCTGATTCTGGTCCACGAACTGGGACACTTCCTGGCCGCCAAGGCTTTTGGCATGCGCGCGGAGAAGTTCTACATGGGATTCCCACCGGCGGCCATCAAGAAAAAAATAGGAGAGACAGAGTATGGAATAGGCTTCATCCCTCTCGGCGGTTACGTAAAGATTACCGGCATGACCAGGGAAGAAAAAGTGCCGGAAGAGGTCGTTGAGCGCGCATATTATTCAAAGCCGGTCTGGCAACGCATCATTACAATCTCGGCCGGGCCTCTGATGAACCTGCTGCTTGCTGTATTCCTGTTTTTTATCTTCTATTATCAGGCCGTGCCTGAATATAGTGCTACCACAACCGTGGCCAAAATACAGGCTGACAGCGGCGCTGAAAAGGCCGGCATCCAGCCGGGCGACAGGCTGCTAGCGGTAAGCGGAGTCTCATCAGACGACCCGGCTGCGTTAAGAGATGAACTCAAGTCGCGGCCGGGAGAAACGCTGAACGTCTTGATCGAACGGAATGGTCAACGACAGAATTTGACCGTCACCGTCGGCCGTCAGGAGGATTCCGGACAGGGTTTACTTGGTGTGATTTTCGACGCCGAGAGGGTGGGTACGGTGAAAATGCCGGTTGCCGAAGCGGGCCAACATGCGATAGCGGACATAGGCTTCATTACCGGCGAGGTCTTTTCCGCCATCAAGAACCTGTTCGTCAGCGAACAGAGCCGCAATGAACTCTCATCGCCTATTGGAATAGTGGCCGTCTCCTCCCAGACTATTGAACTGGGCTGGGGCGTCTATTTACGAGTGCTCGGATTTATCAGCCTCCAGCTGGCAATCTTTAATATGCTGCCACTTCTGCCACTGGACGGCGGGCATATCCTGTTCAACCTCATTGAAAAATTCAAGGGATCTCCAATAAAGAAGGAAGTGTTCGAGAGGGTCTCGATAGTCGGACTGGTTTTATTCGGCATCCTGTTTATCATAGGGATCACAAACGATGTCCAGAGAATTATGGGTCCTGGATTCAATCTTTCGCCATAATGACGTCATGACAAGCAAACGACAGGTGAATATCGGAAACATAACTGTTGGCGATGGCGCGCCGGTGAGCGTGCAATCGATGACCAATACCGATACGCATGATGTCGAGGCGACGCTCGGACAGATCAGAAGTCTGGCCGCTTATGGCTGTGAGATCATCCGCGTGGCCGTTCCCGATGAGGCGGCAGTCGAGGCGCTTGCCGGTATCGTTGCCGAATCCCCGCTGCCGGTTGTAGCAGACATCCATTTCAAGGCAAAGCTGGCCGTCGATTCAATCGCCGCCGGCGCCGCCGGTCTTCGCATCAATCCGGGAAATATCGGCAGTCGCAAAAAAGTCGAGTCCGTGGTCGAGGCCGCGCGCGCGGCCGGCATCCCAATAAGGATCGGCGTTAATGCCGGGTCTCTGCCGAAGGAGATGCTGACACTTGCAGACGGACAACCGGTAAAAGCGCTGGTGGAAACGGTTATCAGTTATGTAAACCTGTTCGAGGATCTGGGCTTTGAAGACTTCAAGGTCTCGGCAAAGTCTTCTTCTGTGTCAGAGACTATAAACGCCAACATTGAGATCGCAGGCAGGATCGATTACCCGATACACCTGGGAGTAACCGAGGCCGGTACGAGATGGACGGGTTCGATCAAAAGCGCTGTCGGCATCGGCGCGCTGCTTGCGCAGGGAGTGGGGGACACGATCAGGGTCTCCCTGACCGGCGACCCCGTCGAAGAGGTACGGGCCGGTTACGAGATACTCCGTTCGCTCGGGCTGCGTGAGCACGGGCCGGGCATGATTTCCTGCCCGACGTGCGGGCGTACCGAGATCGACGTCGAGGCGATCGCCATGGAAGTAGAGCGGCGGCTTGAAGATTACGATTCGAGCTTTGAGGTCGCGGTAATGGGCTGCGTCGTCAACGGGCCCGGAGAAGCGCGCCGCGCCGATTTCGGCATCGCCGGAGGCAAAGGTGAGGGGTTGATCTTCGCCCGGGGCGAGCCGCTGCGTAAGGTGGCCGCCAATGAACTGGTTGACGCGCTGTTTGCGGAGATCGAAAAGACACGGAAAAAATAGACGGCAGCTAAGCTAGTTCAAACTGTGTCACGCGAGCGCGCCTTGCGCATCCACATATATAATCTGTAGGCTAGAGGCATACGATCATGAGAGCATCCAGACTATTTTTTCCCACACTCAAGGAAGACCCGGCCGAGTCCGAGGCGATCAGCCACAAGCTGATGGTACGCGCCGGCCTGGTGAGACAGCTCGCCGCCGGTCTTTATATATACCTGCCATTGGGGCAGAAAGTGCTGGGCAAGATCTGCGGCATTATTCGTGAAGAGATGAACGCGATCGGCGCCCAGGAGATCACTATGCCCGTCCTGCAGGCGGCGGACGTCTGGCAGACCACGGGCCGTTACGAAGAGATCGGCGACGAGATGTTTCGGCTCAAAGACCGCGGCGGCCGCGACATGGTGCTTGCCATGACCCACGAGGAAGTCGTCACATGGCTGATAGCGCGCGAGATACGTTCTTACCGCGACCTGCCCCAGGTCCTTTATCAGATACAGACGAAGTTACGCGATGAGGCCAGGCCCAAGAGCGGTGTCCTGCGCACACGCGAATTCATCATGAAGGATTCTTACAGCTTCGATGTGGATGAAAGGCAGCTGGAGGAGAACTACTACCTGCATACGAAGGCCTACAAGCGCATCTTCGAGCGCTGCGGCATCGCTTACCACATGGTCGAAAGCGATCCGGGCATGATGGGCGGAGCCGAGGCTCACGAATTCATGGCGCCCAGCAACGCCGGCGAGGACGAAGTGGCGCTCTGCTCCTGCGGCTATGCGGCCAATCTGGAACTGGCACGCTCGATCCCGGACTATCCCGATTATCCTGCTAGCGGCATGGAGGAAGTTGCCACGCCTGACTCCAGGACCATAGCCGAAGTATCAACTTTTCTGGCAGTCGAACCCACGCTTTTGATCAAATCACTGCTGGTTATAAATGACGATGGCCCGGTGCTGGTGATGGTCAGGGGAGATCAGGAACTGCAGGAATCAAAACTGGCACATGTGCTGGGCGTATTCAGGACCGCCGGCCCCCAGGAGATCAAGGATGCGGTCGGCGCCGAGGCCGGCTTTGTCGGCCCGGTAGGTACCGAAATACGCAAGATAGCTGACGAGAGCCTCAAGGATGGGACCTTCATCACAGGGGCCAACAAGGATGGCTATCACATCAGGGGAGTTGTCCCAGGCCAAGATTTCGATGCCGAATTTATCGACATCCGGCGTATCAAGCCAGGTGAGAAGTGCATCAGCTGCGCGAACGAATTGCATATCGAGCGTGTCATTGAAGTCGGCAAT
>JBAZWE010000056.1:0-13063 GCA_041660545.1 Thermoleophilia bacterium | reverse complement strand
GGCTATTACGCATCGCAAAATTCGCCGGTCGAGCCGCAGCCCAGCCGTTTTTCAGAATGGAACCGCGAGTTCCAGCAGATGCTCAAGCAGAATCCGACCGGCGACAGCGTTCCGGCTTTCATGACCATGCGGCTCATGCGCGATCACACCATGGGGCTCAACCCGGGAAATTCCTCCCCGAGCGCGATGATGGCGGACAACGACTACGCAGTAGGCGAGCTGGTCGAAGCAGTGAGCAAGAGCCCCATCTGGGAGAGTACGGTGATATTCATCGTGGAGGACGACGCCCAGTTCAGCAACGATCACGTCGACAGCCATCGTTCCTTCGCCCAGGTGATCAGCCCCTGGATCAAAAAATCGACGGTGGATTCCCGTTTCTATGACACGAACAGCGTGTTGAAAAGCATGGAGCTTCTGCTTGGCCTGTCTCCGATGAGCCAGTACGATCACTACGCCAATCCCATCCTGGGAGGATGGGATTCGGGGCCCGGCAATAATGATGTATACACCGCCATCCTGCCGCCCAAGGACATGATCGGTGAGATGAATCCTGGCCCGGGGTCGTATGCGCCAAACAGTCAACTTCGTCGCATGGCCGAGCTCTCCACGACGATGAACTGGAGCGTGGCAGACGCCGCTCCCTACGCCCTGCTCAATGAGATCCTGTGGAAGGATGTCAGGGGCGCAAACGCGACGGTGCCCGGGCTGCGTTCCAACAGTCTAAATCTTCCCGGACAGCAGCGGGAGGGGCAGTCCGGTGACGGCGATGACTGACAACGGTAACTCCGCGGCACTAACGTTGATAATTCGTACTTTATTTGGTGTATTGTCGGAGAATTTCTTGAGATTCGGGAACAGAGGATGAGCAGGCACGCCTGGACAGCCAGGGCCGTTGCTGTACCGGCCCTGCTATTGCTCACTTTGGTGCTGTGGGGATGCGGCACCCAAACGGGAACCGGCGGCACCCAGGCGGGCACCGGCGGCACCCAAACGGGAACCGGCGGCACCCAGGCGGGCACCGGTGACTACAAAGTGATTGTACTGCCGCAGGACGGTTATCAACCCGTTTACGATTTCATAGCGGGGGCCAAAAACCGCATCGATATGACCATGTATCAACTCGCGGACCCCACCGCCCAGGCTGCCCTCAAAGCCGCCGCGCAGAGAGGCGTTACAGTAAGGGTCCTGCTCGACTCCGACCCGGAGGGTGGAGGCGGCATGAAGTTGAACCAGGCGGCATACGATGACTTGAACGCCAACGGCGTCCAGGCAAGATGGGCATGGTCCGGCACACTGTGGCACCAGAAGAGCATCACCCGTGATGGCGATGCCGCCGCCGTGATGACCTGCAACCTCTATGCGCCTCTTTACACCATCGTCAGGGATTATGCCGTCATCACCCACAGTACTGCCACCGCGGCCGGCATGCAGGACACTTTCAACAAAGATTGGGACAACACCGGCAGCCCACCCACGCAGGGCGTAATACCCGCGGGGTCGGAGCTGATCTGGTCACCTGGCGCCGAGCCCGGGCTGGTCGAGCTGATCGACTCCGCCCGCCCCGGGACCACCCTTTACGCCGAGGACGAGCAGCTGGACAGTCCGCCGATCGAGCAGGCGCTGATTGCGGCCGTACAGAGGGGGGTCACCGTCAATCTGACCATGACCTATTCCTCTTCTTACGTAGCCGGATTCAACACACTGGCCGCTGGCGGTGTCCACGTCAGCCTTTATCAGCCGACCGCCCCGCTCTACATCCATGCCAAGGCGATCTCGGTCAACAACGAAACCGTTTATGTGGGCAGCAGCAATTTCACAACCGAGATGACCGATCAGAATCGCAATGCGGGGATCATTACGAATGACCCCACGGTGGTCCGTGGCATCACTTCGACCATGGCCGAAGATTTCGCGGGAGCCACTCCCTATAGCGCAAGTCCCTGATGGAGAAGGCATATCGGTCTGCAGTTTGACGTTTCGTACGCGATTTGATGATGTCAGTGAGTCGCCAAAGCTCAAGGAATAGGGGTCAGAAAATGAGGAAGATCGGAAGCGCTGTCATGATATTGGCGATACTGTTCACGTCGGGGCTGGCTGGCTGCGGCAGCAGTTCGACCGAAGTGCCCCCGAGCGAAATGCCTTCGGCTGAGGTCTCTGCGACGAACAGCCAGGGTGTACCAGACTACGCCAATTCGTCCAATTGGCTCGCGCTGCCCCAAACGTCCACCAAGGAGGTCGACGTTTTCTATCTCAGCGACACTACCTATCAGAAAGCAGGTCCGAGCTCACCGAACATAGGCCCCATCTCTAACCCCGAAATGAAAATGGGCGCCCAGTCTATGCTCTCCAGGACCGCGACCGCCTTCGAGACCGTGGCGAATATCTATGCACCGTACAACCGCCAGATTGACTCGCAGTACAAGTCGACCCTGCCCATCCCGGAGCAGCTCTCCCTGGAGGCCGGTATTCCGACTTCTGACGCGGTGAGTGCGTTCGATTACTACATCGAGCACCTCAATAAAGGTCGACCCTTCATCCTCGCCGGGCACTCCCAGGGGTCGAACCTGACCGCGAACATACTGTCCGGTTACATGAAGGACCATCCCGAGCTCTACAAACGCATGGTTGCTGCCTACGTGATCGGGTTCTCGGTCACGTCCGATTACCTTGCACAGAACCCCCAGCTCAAATTCGCACAGGGCCCGGATGATACGGGTGTGATCATCTCGTACAACACCGAGGCTCCCGTGATGCACGCAAACAACCCCGTGACCATGCCCGGAGGCATCGCCATAAACCCCATCACATGGACCAGGTCGGAGGATCAGGCAACCCAGGTGCAGAATCTGGGAGGCATCGCAATCGATCCGCAGACGGGCTACGCGATGCTGGATGCTTCAGGTCAACCCCAGATGGTGAAGCAGTATGCCGACGCGCAGGTAAACCTGCAGAGGGGTGTGGTGATATGCAGTACAGCAGATCCGAGCCAGCTTGCCCCCGGCAATCCCGCTGTGCTAGCGGGTATCTATCATCCGTACGACTACCCGTTCTTTTACTTCGATATCAGGGCCAATGCCGAGAACCGCATCGCCAGGTATCTCGAGAAGAATTGATCATCCGGCGGAAGGACTGCTTGGCGCCTTCACTAATTTGACCAGGTGGTTCAAAACAGCCAGGTTCGAATAGCTACCGATAAGGTCCACCAACTTCAGACCGTTCAAAATGCCTTTGTTAAGGCAGTTTTTATTCCTCAAATTCTTGATACCCGGCTAGACTCCAACTTCAGAAGGTTGCCAAGGGTCCCGTGCGTCGCTTTAAATGAGTCTGTGAATTTGTAAAATATTAACGAAAGGCTTTTGCTCGCCGCTTCCTTACCCCGACCCCACCTCCACCTCTACCTCGAGTTCTTCTGGCGAAGTTTGTGATGTTCACTTGTGTGTCATAATAAGAACGCAAAAAAGAAATAAGCCACATCAACGTAATTACATCATTATAATTTTGTAAAAAAATTAGACCATGACGATAGCGGTTACTCTCTATTGCCGCACGCACGATCGGCGCATCGAAGCAAGAGATCAAAGGTTCAGTCTGTCATAAGTATATCTGCCCGGCACAAGAGGGGAAATGCCCGATCACCGATCTTCATCAGAGCGTCGATCACTCGGAGCGCGTATTGCTTACGGCCGAGGGTGAAAAGCGTCCGATCATCAAATCCGTGACGAGCGTTCTGCTGGGCGGGAAAGAAACCAGATAATCCGCTATGAACCGGCTTTCGGATAACCGTTTGACGTTAATATCCCGTTAACTCTTTCGTGTAAGCGGAATCAGTATCGGCGAGGAGAAGCTCACAACGATGCCGGATATCCGTCTTTCCTTGATAGAATCATTTGAAAGTATGTATCGATAAAAGAGGGATATGGATTTTACGTTCTTTAAGCTGATCAACCAGTTTGCCGGCAGGTCAGACATTCTTGATAACCTGATGATCGGGCTGGCGAAATATGGGGTTTTGTTGATGGCGCTGCCGCTTCTTGTTCTCTGGTTTTGGGGAGAAGGTGGAGATAAAGCCAAGAAAGCGGCCCTTTTGAGCCTTCTGAGCATGTGTCTGGCTCTTTTGATCAATCAGGTTATAGGCCATCTCTATTTCAGGCCCCGGCCCTTTGCGGCCCACGAGGTAAACCTGCTCCTGGACAGGTCCACAGACCCCTCCTTTCCTTCCGATCACTCAGCTTTTGTTTTTGGCATCGCCTGGCTGATCATGCTCAAGGACAGGCACATCGGTGTCTTTGCACTCACCATCGCGGTCATGGTCGGTATTTCAAGAATCTTTATCGGGCTTCATTACCCCGGGGATGTCCTTGGTGGCATGTTTATCGGTTTGATTTCCGCTTTGCTGGTCTGGCAAGCCAGGACAATGCTCGATCCCGTTACTTCTTTTTTACTCGGGGTCGCGAGGAAATTGAAACTGGCGTAGTTCTTTAACGCTGAGATATTCCTTACTACCGCCCGGCCGAGATCCTCATAGGCCATCACCTGCTGGTATCAATCATAAAATTAATACCCCCCCCGGGGGTTGTCATTCAGTCCTAGTTTGAGCTAAAATTGACAAGGTTGGTTGGAATTCACATATGAAGAGGTTTATAAGGCTCCCCAGCAGTTTTAAAAAATAAATATTCGTATATCAAGGTTACACTCCTCGTTTTTCCGTCTTGTAGCGCAACCAGATCCCGATTTACTGCTTGATTTGTGACGGGTTGCTGCCGATTGACGAAGGGTGAATAGGGGGGATTTCCCCGATGGACGGCAAAAAGGTCAACAGGTAACCTGATATATCAGCCCGATATCCGTGACATTTGAATGGACGAGGACCATTAAGGAATAACGCGGAAGAACTGATAATCAGAGAAGGGGGCGCAACAATGGCGCAGAACCGTTCGGTAGAAGGAAAAGAACCATACGAAGCACCGGCTTTTGAGAAATTCGGCAACCTGCTGAATATCACCGCAACGTGGCAGTGCAGCATTTTTCAGAGTAGTCACGAACGCGATGATGATGATCACCACAGGCACGGCGGGCACCACTAGGCTATCAAGCGTGTTTGCCCCCCGTTGGGGTTTCGGCCACACCGGGAGGAATTGAAGAAATTTTGAGCCATGGGCACATGCCCATGGCTCGTTTGTTTTGTTGGGAGCCGCCCCGGTTGACCCCGGCGTGACGATTGCCCTATTATTTACATTCGCGGCCGTGGAGCGGGCGATCTGCCCGCTTTCTTGTTACCGGTCGCGTTTGTGCGTAGAATGTACCCTTGGCACGGGGGCGTAGCTCAGTTGGTTTAGAGCGCCGGCCTGTCACGCCGGAGGTCGCGGGTTCAAGTCCCGTCGCTCCCGCCAGTATTTTTTGATCAGACCATCTCTCTAGAGGGGTGGTCTTTTCGTTTTCCGTGTTACTGCTCTTTTTTCTCCGGTATCACAGTCACGGGTATCTTCGCGCCATGGATGACGTTGATGGTCACGTTGCCAAGAACGGCTGCTGCAAGGGCGCGTCTGCCGTGGGAACCCATGACGATGTGGTCCACCGCCAGGCTGTCCGCTTCCCTGAGGATCTCCTGCCAGGGATGGCCTTCGATCACTTTCCCTTCGCTGGTTACACCAGCGCCCTTGGACTTTTCGACCATGCGCTCGACAGCTGACTTGGCATATTTATGCCTTTCTTCATCGAGCTCAACGATGTCGAGATTGGCGCCGGTTTCTATCTCGTAAGCATAAGCAGGGGTGATCTCATCGACGACATTGAGGAAAATCAGCGAAGCACCTATGGCCGAAGCCAGCTCTATGGCAAAGTCAGCCGCCTGTTCGGCCCTTTCTGAGCCATCCGTCGGTACGAGTATTTTCCTGATCATGTGACTTCCTCCCGATCGTTTTTGCGCAAATCGTGTCGCGAACCGGACCGACCTGTGATTGATAATGACCCCGTTGGATAAATATATCCTCTAGGGCGCGGTTTTACTCATCTGACCAAGGGCATTCTTAAGCGTCTGCTCCACCGCGTAATCTTTGGCGCCCCGGCCCGGGAGCGTCCAACCCTGGAAGAATACGCCTTTTACCTGGGTAAATTTTTGCGGTGATGCTATCTCAAGCACCCTGCCTGTGACTTTTGCCTGACCCTCCTCGCCCAGTTGCGGGCCTGTGACGGTGTCGGCGCCTGCCGCACCGCGCCAGGCGCCGAACTGGATCATGACACCCTTAAGACCGTCCCGTTGCGCGACCGCGATAGCGCGAACGATGACATCATTGACCTGGATCTCGAAGCGTTCCTGGTTGAACGGATCCTCAACCGGGAAGATATCGACCATCAGGTAATCGTAGCCCGTGTAATTCAATCGCTCGAAATCGTGGGGCGCCCCCATAGTGGGAGGGCCGGCCAGATCAGGGACGACCATGGCCACTATATTACCGTGATAAATTTCGCGAATCTGCGGCAGGATCTGCGCCGACCATCTGCCGGCTGCTTCTGTTCCCAGCGCCAGATTGATCTGACTGAGAGGCGAAAAAAGCTCTGACTGGGTCTGCTCGGCGGTAGTCGCCCAGCGTATCGTGTCTTCGTTTAAGTGGCCTAGCGTAGTGTCGGTGGACTCAACCTGTGGGGTAAAGCCTGTCATGGTGGTCGTCGGGGCAAGAAAAACCGCCATTCCTGCTCTGTGGAGATCCTCGATATTTCCCGGAGCGGAACCCGCTGCGCCTTCGAGGCCCACCCTTGGCTTTCCGCCTGCCCGTTGACTGATCAGGACCGGCGGGCTGATCATTGCAGTGTTGAAACCGTCAGTCTTTAAGCGTGCCGCGTCACGAACCATGTCTTCCCAGGAATCGCCGCGCGGTTCGGCCATGCCCCGGAAATTCTCGAGCTGCTGGCGTTTATAGACAGGGGCGGTTGAGGTATTCGGCTTCTCGGAGGTCACGACGACAGGTTCTTCAGCGCATCCGGAAAGCAGGAGTGCAAGCGGTGCCGCGATGCACAGCGCGGCCATGGCACGCCACATGGACATGCCGTAAATCATGCGAGTCTTTTGCGTTGAGCGAGGTCTTCTCAATTCCTGGCTATCTTCGCCCGGTGTGCATGAATATCCTGCAATCTGGATGAAAACACCTATAAATATGAATATTAAAACGCCTCATACGGGGGTAAAATAAAAGTAGGAGGGGTGTTTGTATGCTGCCAGTTTTAAGGAGGGATAACCATGAAAGCTGTAGAATGCCCATATTGTGGTGAGAAAAACCACACCAGCGCTCCCGAGGTTCTGGCAGAGTGCGCGTACTGCAATCACAGCTTTGCCGAGATCCAGCAGGAGAATCAGACGCTGATCGTTTTAAGCGGTCAGGAACCGGAAGCATGGGATAAGGCTGAGATGCTGATGGATCACTGGCAGGAGAGCGGGGAGCTGGAGAAAGAGGTCATCGTCGACAGGAGACTCGGTGAGAATGATTATGACGGCGTGGACCGGCGCCGCTTCGCGAAATCCCGTCACACTCTCCATGCGATGATTTCATAGGATTGACTGTCTGTCCTTTTCGGTGCGGGGCAACGAGTTTCGGATGCGCTATGGCGCATTTTTTTTGGTCATCTGAAGGATTCCCGGCAAGGCTTCAGAATCTCCGGTATATCGATGCAGTTCTCGGGTGGTGGCCTGGATTTCAAGTCCGGTCATCGGGGTATGATGAGCAGACATACCTTGTAATCAGTAAAGACCGAGTCCTCCTGATTCCATAGACCGGAGTCCTGTTTGAGAGTATCAGTCGCCAGGAGCAATCTGTTCTCTGACATCACCAGGCTGTTTATAAGTGTCGGCGGCGTAGCCGTCGCCATCCTCCTCATCATCGTACTTCTGGCAGTCTACAACGGTTCGCTGAGGCAGATGTCGGCTTATGTGGATAACGTCGATGCGGACCTGTGGGTTGCGCAGGCCGGTTCTCCCGACATGCTCCATTCCTTTTCCGTAGTGCCGGCGACGCTGATCGGTGAACTGGAGAAGGTGGATGGCGTATCGCAGGTCTGGCCGCTGACATCACGGACGACTCTTGTTGATATCAACGGCAAGAAGAACAGCCTGATACTGGTGGGATATCAACCGGGCGGCATCGGGGGTCCCTGGAAGATGGCGGAAGGGAGCAGCGAACCCGGGCAGGGTGGCATCGTCGTCGACAAGGTAACGATGAAGACAAACGATCTGAAGCTGGGCGACACGATTCTAGCCGACGGTCAGACTTACGAGATCACCGGTGTTTCGGAGGATACCACCATCATGGTGGCCCAGTACGCATTCGTTGATATCGAACAGGCAAAAAAGGCGCTGGGTCCGAACCGCGTCAACTTCATCCTGCTCAAGGTGGCCGACCCCGGCCAGCGGGATCGCATCAAGGAAGAGATAACCGCCGCGCATCCCGGGCAGACCGTCTTCACCAGGGAACAGTTCTCGCAGAACAACTCCGCCGTCATCCGTGAGGGCATACTGCCGATACTCGCGGTGGTCGTAGTCATCGCCTTTATCATCGGGGTTGCCATCGTGGGGCTGGTGGTCTATTCGGCGACGCTGGAGAAATACCGTGAGTACGGGGTACTCAAGGCGGTGGGCGCCAGCGGCACACAGCTCTACAGGATAGTGCTGGAGCAGGCCATCTTGAGTGCGCTCTTAGGATACGCGGTCGGCGCCCTGGCCTCGTTTGCGGTGGCGCGCATAGTCACACGCATCGTGGTGCAGATAAGTGTCGCCTTCACCTGGCAGCAGTTCGCGGCGGCGGCGGTGGCGGCGCTTGTCATGAGCGTGCTCGCTTCCTATATTCCCATTCGCAAGATCAACAGCATCGACCCGGTAATCGTGTTCAAGGCATGAGTTGATGATTCATGGAAAGAGTCCCAATAACATGAGCCGCGAGGAAAACATACTGGAGCTTAAGTCTGTCTCGAAGATATACGGAAGCGGCCGGGCGCGGGTCAACGCGGTGGAGAGTGTCGACCTCTCGATAGCGCGTGGCGAGATCGTGCTGATCATGGGGCCCTCGGGTTCCGGGAAGACCACGATGCTCTCCATGGCGGGCGGGCTTCTGGCTCCCACTTCGGGCGAGGTCGTCGTCGCGGGAAACGCGCTTGGCAGCTTAACGTCCAACGGCCTGGCTAATCTGCGACTAAAAGAAGTGGGTTTCGTCTTCCAGGCGTTCAACCTGCTGGCGGGGCTCACGGCGCTGGAGAACGTAGCCGTGGTGATGAATCTGGCCGGACGCACCGACAGTTCCGTCGAGCGCGATTCGCGGGCGCTTCTGGACAGGCTGGGTCTGGAAGGACGCCTCGACCACGTTCCCGCCGACCTGTCGGGAGGGGAGAAACAGCGGGTGGCCCTGGCGCGGGCGCTGGCCAACAACCCGCCGCTGATACTGGCGGATGAGCCCACGGGAAACCTCGATTCCCATTCGGGCCGTGAAGTGATGATGATGCTGGTCGATCTTGCCCGCGAGGAGAACAAGGCGGTCGTTGTGGTAACGCATGACAACCGCATCGTGGATATCGCCGACCGCGTACTCTGGCTCGAGGACGGTAAACTCCATAACGAAAAGATCGAGCATCACGAAAAGGTTAAGGACCCGGTCTGCGGTATAGAGATGGAGATGCAGGACGCGGTCTATACATTCACGCGTGAAGGCCGTGTATTCTATTTCGACTCAGAGGAATGCCGTCACAGTTTCATGGAAGAGCCTGATAAATATTTATAGGAGGACGGATGTTCAGGAATGCCGGAGCGCTGGAGCTGACGTTTTTCGGGAAAAGCATACTTGCCACGATACTGCTGGCTCTGGCGGTACTGCAGACGCTTGCCATAGGTGTGGCGCGCGGCTGGATCGGGGATTTTTCTCCAAACGTCCGCACGCAGGCTACGAAGCTGCATCATTTTCAGGGTTACACGGCCTTGATAATAATTTTGTTCGTGGCATACAATTGTGTTTTTGTTCTCGGGATTCCGAAAGTCGGCAGCCCAATCCGCGTGATTTACCATGCACTGATCGGCGTAACGGTCCTGCTGCTCATAATGGCCAAGATCATGATCGTGCGGGTATTCACACGCTACTATGCGCGGCTGCCGCTCCTCGGATTGCTGCTGCTGGCGGCGGTGATGGCGCTCTGGATCACCAGCGCGGGATGGTATTTCCTCAACGAGGGATTTTCCTGACGATCGCCATGGGACCATTTGCCGCGGCCCGATGACGCTAACTAAAAAGCGAAGTTCCCCCTGCCTAAAGGCCTTCCTTCTGGAACTTCTCGTCTTCAGTCGGATCGAGGGCGCGAAGTAACTTGACCAGTTCGGCGACATGCTCTTTTTCCTCATCGCGGATATGGGCCAGCTGTTTCTGTATCTCAGAATTGTCCGTGGCATCGATATGCGCCTGATAATGGTTGATCGCCAGCAGTTCATCCTTGATGTCCTCACGCAGATTGTTGAGATCGGTTGAGATGTCGCTCATTTTTGTCTCCTTTGTCTGGTCTTGCAACGCGTCTTATCCCAGCCTGTACTGCACCCCGTAGCCTCCCCTGGGATAGCTCATCTCTATGTTCTCCCAGGGACAGCCGCCGCTTCTGCAGGTGCCACATTCGAGGCAGCCTTCAAACGCTATCGATATCAGCTTCTCCTCATCTTCCCACCTGTAAACCTGGGCTGGGCATGTATGTGTGCAGAATTTCTGGGGGCAGCGGGTCTTACAGACCTCCGGATCGATAACCGACAGGTGCGACTTCTCGTCCGGGATGAACTTGACCAGACCGAGCCGGGCGGTGATGTTGAGTTTTGGGGCCGGCCAGCTTTTTCCGCGCGCGCTCCCGCCACGGCGGGCTTGATCGGCTGCTTCCTTTTTGTTCTCGTTCAAAGTATTGCCCTCCAGGCGTCGTACATATCCCGTACCAGGCGCCGGGTGGGTACCTGCGAGCGGAACAGTTTCATGATCAGGTGCATCTTGTCGGCCTTGCTTAGGGTGTCCACGGTCAGGAATTCTTTCATCGCGGCGGAGGCGACTTCGGGATAGAGGTTGAACATGTGTGCGTGTGATGAGAGGAAAGGCGCTGCATTCTGGAATTGTTTTAAGTCCTTGATGATCAGGCTTTTTTCCAGACGCCTGCCATAGTAGGAAAGAGTGTCGGCGTTGAAGCTCCCCTGTTCGTCGGCGTGAACGACGGTCTCGCCGGCCATCTTTCCCGAGAGCAGCGCCAGGTTGGCGCCTTCGGTAAACACGGCGTTGACCATGCCGGCGGCATCTCCGGTTACGAGCACTCCGTCACCGTAAAGCTGTGGCATGTCCCGGTAACCGCCCTCGGGGATAAGGTGAGCGGCGTACTCACGCGGCCCGGCGCCGTCGATCAGACGCTTGATCTGCGGCTGACGCTTGAAACGCTCCAGTAGTTCATAGGCTTCACCAACCCTGTCGACGAGGCCTTTGAGAATTACACCCACGCCGATGGATATCGTGTCGCGGTTGGTATAGATGAACCCCGTCCCCGGCAGACCGCCGGTGATATCGCCCACGATCTCCAGAGCGGCTCCGGTCTCATCCTCGAGGTTGAAGCGGTCCTCGATTTTTTCCTTGGGCAGGGCGAGCACCTCTTTGACTGCCAGCGCCACCGCCGCAGGGCGTATTTTCTCGCCAAGGCCGGCTTTCTCGGTCAGGAAGCGGTTGACTCCCTCGGCGATGATGACTACATCACCCTCCAGATCTCCCTGGTCCCTGCCCGTGCGTACCCCTATGACTTTCCCGGATTCCCAAAGCAGGTCTTCGACCAGCGTTTCGTTGATGATATAGGCACCTTTGGCGCGAGCCTGCTCGGCCAGCCACTTGTCGAAACGCGAGCGAAAAACAGAGAAGGAATTATAGGGTTCGAGCTTAAAATCAGTCGTCTCGTAAGAAGCCTTAAGGGTCGAATCGGCCGTGGTCATCCACATGTCCCGCCGCACGATCTGCCGCTCGAGCGGCGCATCCTTCCAGAAATCCGGCACTATTTTCGAAGTCGGATGGGAATAGATCTGACCGCCCATCATGTTCTTGCTGCCCGGCCAGTCACCGCGTTCGATGACGGCGACCTTGAGGCCGGCTTCCGCAATCGTGATAGCAGCCGCCAGACCCGCCGGGCCGCCGCCCACGATGATCGCCGCAAAGTGTGACGGGGTTGTCCGGTTGGTGGTTTCCCGGGTTGCTGGATTCATTCGCCGCCTCCAAGCACGCCATGCGCGGCCTGCTCTGAAGTAGCTGCTTCTGACGCGGGCATCCCGGCAGCCTTGCGCTTGCGGATCTCCAAGATCAGCGCCGGTATCACTTCGAAAAGATCGCCGACGATTCCATAATCGGCAACATCAAAGATAGGGGCATCGGGATCGTTGTTGATCGCGATCACGACATCGGATTCCTGCATTCCGGTCACATGCTGAATGGCTCCCGAGATCCCGATAGCGATATAAAGCACCGGCCTGACTGTCTGTCCGGTCTGTCCCACTTGCCGCTGGTGTGAGATCCAGCCCGCGTCCACGGCGCCACGAGAGGCCGCCACGGTTCCATCCAGCACTGCGGCCAGCTCTTCGAGCAGCGCGAAGTTCCCGGCTTTTCTCATGCCGCGCCCACCGGCGATTATTGCCTTCGCCCCCTGCAGGGAAATCCCGTCCGGCGGATTGGGAATGAACTTTAGCTGCCTGACCGGAAGGTCGTCTCCCAGCTCGGGCTTCGTCATGACGGTCTCGCCTTCAGCGTCCTGGATCTTTTCTGGTAGCGGAAAGACGCCCGGTCTGACCGTCGCCATTTGCGGCCGCGTGTTCGGGCTGATGATGGTCGCCATGATGTTGCCCCCGAATGCGGGACGGGTCTGCTTTAAGAGCCCCGTTTCCTGGTCGATCTCGAGCGAGGTGCAGTCGGCGGTCAGCCCCGTCTTTAAATCTGTTGCAACCGCTGATGCTAGGTCGCGTCCCCGTGTAGTCGCGCCCAGCAGTATGGCCTCAGGTTTATATTTCCTGGCCAGCGCCGACAGGGCGGCAATGGGGATCGGC
>JBAZWE010000055.1:10361-13282 GCA_041660545.1 Thermoleophilia bacterium | reverse complement strand
CTCCGTCATCATGCACAAGGTCTCGCGTTTGATGGAGGGTGCTTACAGGCCCATCTTCTATTATTATCAGACTCGAAACCTGCTGGAAATCTATAGTAGTCACCTGGGCATGCGCCGGTTATCGATCGGGGTTTTCAGGCTCGCATGGCACCTGGTCGTTATCCATTCACTGACCATGCTACGGGCGCACAGGATGGCATCGGCACCCTACATCGCCGCCCTGTGGTCGGGTCTTTTTGATTTCATGACGTCGCACATGGGCAGGTGCGGGCGGTCCTGGCTTGAGACTGCCGGAGGACGGCGATGAGAATACTCTTTGCGATGCCGGTTGTTCCCTGGCCGACCACATCAGGACTGAAGGTGCGGTCATTTTATCTCGCACGCGAGCTGGCCCTAAGGCACGAGGTGCACCTTTTATGTCTTGCCAACACTCCCATCAAGCCCGGCCAGAGGCAGGTGATCGAGGCCGCAGGACTGAGGCTGACACTGGTCGACAAACCGCGCAAGTCATTCATTGCAAAAGCTGCAGCGTATCTGCGCAGTCTGGTCAACGGTACTCCGACATACTTCATATTGTCCTGGGAGGCTGAGATATTCGATGCGATCGGGAAACTCGAAAAGGATATATCCGCCGATGTCGCGGTCGCGGAACACCTCTTCATGGCCCGCTATATTACGGAGCTCTCCTGTCCCAAGGTCCTTGTGGAGCATAATGTAGAGAGCAATCTGCACCTGATGATGGCCGGAAGTCTCGGTATCCCGCAGCGGTGGATAAAAAAGGCGGCGTCTGCCTGGTTCGCAAACTATGAGCGACGGATGCTCGGCAGGATGCAGTGGATAGTCAGCGTCAGCCAGGATGATGCGAAAACGCTTGACGATATGTCCACCGGCGTAGAGATTTCAGTTGTGGAAAACGGTGTAAGTTGCGAGGAGTATAAGGAGCTGTACGAGTCGCCGCCGCAAGCAGCCGGTGCTCTTCTCTACATAGGTTCGATGGGCTATGTGCCCAACGTCGACGCGGTAAAATGGTTTTCGACGGATATTCTTCCCGGGATTCTGGAAAAATCCCCGGAAACTGTGGTGTTTGTGGCCGGCAGTGAGACTCCCAGTGAGCTCTACGGTCTCGATGACGGCGTGAACCGGAGGATATTGGGGTTCGTCGAGGATATTAAACCGCTTTATGGCGATGCCTCGATTTTCGTGGTGCCATTAAGAATGGGCGGCGGTTCGCGGCTGAAGATCCTCGAGGCGTTCGCGGCGGGAAGACCGGTAGTATCGACTTCGATCGGGGCGGCCGGTATTGATGTCACTCACGGCGAACACCTTTTGCTCGCCGATACGCCCGAAGATTTTTCCAGGGCGGTTCTTAAGTTGCAGGAAGACGGCGATCTTTACGAAAAACTCAGGGACAACGCACGCCGGTTAGTCGAAGAGAAATATGATTGGCCGGTGCTGGCGAGGAAATTCGAAGCGGCTATCGAACGAGCGGCGAAACAGAAATGAAGACCGGCAAAGGCAAAAGCATGGAATCAAAAGAAAAGGGTGCTTGTTCCGGGAAGATATGGATGGCCGTTTTTACAGGCAATAGCGGCCTGACCCATTACAGCTATTGCCTGACGAAGGCCCTGAGTGCGGCCGGCTGCGATATTACGCTTTTAACCAACCGCAACTACGAGCTGGATTTCCTGCACGCAGAGTTTCCCGTGGTCAAGGTTTTCGGCCGCAGCCGGGCCTATCCGCTGCATATCCGTGACTATTGGCGTCTATTCCGTCGCCAAGAACCGGACCTTGTCCATTACCAGGCGCCGCTTAAGTTTCCACTCCTGGAGTTACTCCTGCTAAAATTGCAGAAGAGAAGGGGAGCCGTGCTTGTGTATACGGCTCATGACTGGATTCCCCATAAACAGCGCCCCTGGCACAAGCGTCTGTACAGGAGCTATTATCGCTTATTCGACAGGATAATAGTCCATTCCCAGACAGGCAAGAATTTCATGGGTGAACATATGGGCGTCGACCCCGGGAAGCTCGCTGTCATCCCACAGGGCTACTATGATTTTTTCAATTTCGATCAGAAGCTGACCGGCCGGGAGGCGCGTTCGCGGCTGGGGCTGGACGATGACCGGTACTGGTTTCTCTTCTTTGGCCATATCGCGCCTTATAAAGGACTGGATATGGCGATCGAGGCCCTTGCCAGGACGATAAAGAACTCTACCTCCGGTGGCGATGAGGTCGAAGGACGCCGGCTGGGATTATTGGTGGCTGGTGAGCCCGATTCATCCGGCATGCAGATATACGAAGACCGCATCCGCGAGTTGGGGCTTGGGCAGGAAGTGAGTTTACATACCGGACACATTCCGGTTAAGGAAGTGCAATTATATCTGAAAGCTGCGGATGCGCTTGTCCTGCCATACAGGGAATCATCGACAAGCGCGGTCGTCCATCTGGCCATGAGCTTCGACAAGCTGGTGATCACCAGTGATGTCGGCGCCCTGGCGGAGACGGTCAGGAAAGGATCGGCGGGACTGGTCTTTCCATCGGGAGACACAGAGGCGCTGGCCGCGGCAATGATGAAACTGGCAAACGATCAGGAAACACGCCGGCGGCTCGAGCAGGACCGCGCCAAAGCAGAGCGGATGTACTCGTGGGATAATATAGCCACTGAGACCATCGAAGTCTACGGGTCGGCGGCAAAATCGGCAATGATACGGAAAATGCCTGGGAGGTCAGGACAATAAATTGAAAGTAATGCAGGTAAATAAATTCTGGCGGGTGCGGGGCGGCAGTGAGCGTTATGTTTTCGAACTCTCACGCATGCTGTCGGAACGTGGTCATGAGATCATCCCTTTCGCCATGCAGGACCCCGCTAACGAGCCCAGCCGCTATCAGTCTCTGTTTGTTTCTCCGGTTGAGTTATCCGATCC
>JBAZWE010000055.1:0-10351 GCA_041660545.1 Thermoleophilia bacterium | reverse complement strand
CTGCCTTTGTGGAAACGGTTGGCAATCGCGGGTCGCATCTTAAACTCCAAGGAATCCGAGCGCCGTATTTCCATCGTGGCCGACCTGGCTCATCCCGACGTCGCCCACATGCACAATATCTATCATCATCTGTCACCTTCGATTTTGCGTCCGCTCGTGGATCGTGGCATCGGAATCGTTATGACCATCCACGATTACAAGCTTGTCTGTCCGGCTCTGCGTTTTTATAACAAGGGCAAGGTCTGCGAACGCTGCCGGCCATACTGGTATTTCAGCTGTGTATCCGGCAGGTGCGTACATGGTTCACGCGGCGCCAGCCTCCTGTGCGCTACCGAGATGTTCTACCACGATCTGACACATGCTTACACCGGCAGGATCGATCGTTTCATCGCACCCAGCCAGTTTGTCGCGGGCAAGCTGGTCACACGAGGACTCGAGCCGGAAAAAATAGTGGTGATTCCCAACTTCGTCGACTCCAACCGCTGGAAGCCCGAAGGCGAGGGGGGCGACTATGTTTTATTCTCCGGAAGGCTTACACAGGAGAAGGGGATAGTGACGCTTATCAAGGCCATGGCCGGTCTTCCCGGTGTGCCCTTGAAGGTAGTCGGTTCCGGGATGGCGGACGGCCCTACGCGTCAGCTGGCACGGGAACTCGGGGCCGACAACATCGAGTTTCTCGGTTTCAAATCTGAAGCAGAAGTGCGTCGCCTGGTTCAGGGCAGCCGTTTCGCCTGCATCCCTTCAGAGTGGTATGAGAACGCGCCGATGTCGGCACTCGAGGCATTCGCCTGCGGCAAGCCGGTTGTCGGCTCCCGGATCGGCGGCATCCCTGAAATGGTGAGGGATGGACAGACAGGACTGCTGGCGGAGCCTGGAGACGAGGTCGATCTGCGGGCACAGGTGGAGCGCCTCTGGGAAGATCCCAAGCTGGCGATCACCATGGGAAAAAATGCCAGGCATCTGATAGAGACTGATTATTCGCCCCAGACTCACTATGATAAAATTATTAAGACTTATCAAGAAGTCAAGAGGACGTAAAAGCCATTAGCCTTCCATTCGACGCAGTTATCGCAGTCACTTACCGCTGCAACGCCCGATGCCTTATGTGCAATATCTGGCAGACCGAAGACGCCGAGGATCTCGACGTCGCGCTTCTCAAACGGTTGCCCGCATCGCTTAAATATGTCAACTTGAGCGGCGGTGAGCCATTCTTGCGTAAAGACCTGCCCGAGCTCGTGGCGGCCGTCAATCAGGCGAGCCCACAGGCGAAAATAATCATATCCACGAACGCGCTGCTCCCCGGGAAGAGAATCCGTGAACTGATGTCCCTCATCAGGCAGAAAGACGATCGTGTGGGACTGGCGATTTCCATTGACGGCATGGGGGAGACACACGATCGCATCCGCGGTGTGCCCGGGGCTTTTGACAAGGCGGTCGAAACCATCAAGGGAGTCAAGGAAGACGGCATGACAAATCTGCGCATCGCCTTTACGGTCGTAGATGAGAATGTAAAAGATTACTTTGCCGTGTACAGACTCTCCCGTGAACTTGGCATCGAATTCACTTCCGCCATCGCGCAGGGGTCATCGCACTATTTCCGCAATACCCGTTTCAGCCCCGTAGACCCGGACGACCTCAAGGAACAATTAAATCTGGTGATGGCCTCTGAACTGGGTACGTCCACACCAAAGCGCTGGGCGCGCGCCTACTTCAACCGCGGTCTGTATCTTTTTGCCCGAGGCGGCGGCCGTCCGCTTTCATGCCGGGCAGCGGATGACTTCTTTTTCCTGAACCCCGAAGGAACGGTATATCCGTGCAATGTCCTGGATATGCCACTTGGGAGTCTGCGGGAATCGACTTTTGAGGAGATATGGAACTCAGAAAAGGCAATCGAGGGACGGAAGCAGGTTCATGCCTGTGGTATGGGATGCTGGATGGTCTGCACGGCCCGTTCATCGATGAAGCGAAATCCCTTAAAGGTCGCAAGCTGGATCGCCGCTGGAAAAACCAAAGTGGCCCTGAAAAAACCGGTCCTCTGATTCCCGGCCAGCGGATTTACATTGTGAGTCGATTTATTAGGGGTCATCAATGAAGATAGCTGTTCTGGGAACCAAGGGCATACCGGCCCGGTTCGGCGGCATCGAGCGCCATTGCGACGAGCTGTATCCTCGCATGGCAGCCCGCGGTCACAAGGTTACGGTATTTGTACGTCGCTGGTACACACCGGTTACAGGACCATATAAGGGTGTTACTCTAAAAGCCGCGCCAACCGCCAATATCAAGGGTCTGGATGCTTTTGCTCATACCGCCGCCGGCTCACTGGAGGCGATGTTCCAGGGTTTTGACATAGTTCATTATCATGCCATCGGCCCCTCGTTGTTCTCTTTCATGCCGCGTTTGAGCCGTAGCGGTACTGTTGCGACCGTACATGCTCTGGACTGGCAACGCGCAAAGTGGGGGAGGGGGGCTCGCGCCGTACTGAAGGCGGGAGAATGGGCATCGGCTCACTTTCCACAGCGGACGATTGTAGTTTCTCACGAGCTTGAGAAATATTTCATGGAAAAGTATGGCCGGGAGACGGCCTATATTCCCAACGGCGTGGTGCCGGCCAAAAAGCCACGCGCCAGTGCGCTGATTAAGGAGCTGGGTCTGGAACCTGGCAAATACATCTTGTTTTTGGGTCGTCTTGTGCCGGAAAAAGGCTGTCATGACCTGATAGAGGCATACTCAGGATCAGGTCTTCAGATACCGCTGGTAATAGCGGGTGGCACGAGCCATTCCGACGATTACGTACAAAGGTTGCGGCATATGGCCGCGGACATGTCCGGCTCATCAGAAGACAGCGGAGGAAAAGGGCGTATCATCTTCACGGGCAATGTCGAGGGCGAGCTGCATCACCAGTTGTCTGGGCATGCGGCGCTTTTCGTGCTGCCGTCGATGCTGGAAGGATTGCCCATTGTGATACTTGAAATGCTGTCTCTGGGCGTTCCGGTGCTGGCCAGCGATATAGCGCCTAACCGGGAAGCCTTGTCAGATGGTGAATTCGGCGCGATCTTCATGGCTGGAGATGTCGCAGATTTGCGCTCGAAGCTGGTACAATCTCTCGAGGACCTTGGGGGGCTGGCCAAAAAGGCAGACGCCGGCCGCAAGCATGTAAGAAACGCGAACGATTGGGACAAAATTGCTGAGCAGACTGAAAGAATTTACAAGGATGTTCTGGCAAGCTGAAGCGTCAATCGCTCAGGTGGTCTGGCCTCGGGCCAAGCCCGCGGATGCGCTGCTGGCTACAGCAGTTGCCGGTGAATTCGATGGACCCTGGTTATGGGCCAAGAAAAAGAAACGCAAGCCGGCCGCCGCACCGGCAAAACCGCCTGCGAAATCTCCCGCTAAGAGGAAGGTGCGTCACAAGCAGATTCCCGGGGAGCCGCGTAAGCAGAAAAAGCAATCCCTGTCCAAGAGGGCCGAAAAATATTTCGACGGCTGGAGCAGGAAGATTTCCGGCGAGTCGTTTTCCAGGAACGACTGGGCGAGACTGGCGATACTGGCCGCAGGTCTGCTGGTAGTTCTCTTCTATGCCTTCAGCGCCGGTGGATATTTCCCGATCCGGCGCAGCTATGGCGAACTATGGGTTCTCTACCTGATCGTTCTCGGTCTGCTGTTCAACTGGCAGGTTTCGGGCCGGATGTCTCGTCTGGGAATTGCGGAAGTCGGGGTTTTTAGTGCCTATTCGCTCTGGATCCTCCTGTCAGTGACATGGTCATATATTCCCGCCGACAGCTATGCGGAGTTCCTGCGAGCCATTCTCTACCTGTCGGGTTTCATGCTTTTTTACTTGTACATGGCAAGGCGCGAGTGGTTGACCCTGATCGGACACATTTTTGTGACGATTGTGGCGATAGTGGCGTTTTCCTCCCTGATAGGTAAGATCTTCCCCGACCAGAAGCCCTACGACTTCGACGCCCGCTTGAGCAACCCGATCACTTACTGGAATACAATGGCCCTGTTCGCGATGATGGCTTTTCCGATAGGACTCAGGGTGCTGACCGAGAAGGCGACAAATATCATCACCCGCTGTCTTTACGCGCCGGCATTGTATCTCTTCCTGATCGTCATGTATTTCACCTTTTCCCGTGCCTCGTATCCTCTTTTCGTGGTTGTTATAGCCGTCTATATCCTGCTCTCGGTTAATCGTCTGCGGTCTCTTTTGCAGACCGGTCTGTCACTTTTCTGGGCAGCGGTAACCATCGGTATCTGTTATCTGTGGTTGCCCGGGATGATAAAGCTTTCACCAGAGCTCGATGAGAGGGTAGGCCAGGGGCACAAGCTGGGACTCGTCCTGCTGTTAATGTTTGTGCTGGTGGTGGTTACGCAGATCGTTTTGTGGAGACAGGAGAAGCGGTTCGTTCTCACCAGCCAGCAGGCTGGAAAAGTCGGCCGCGTCCTGGCGGTGGCAGGTCTTGTCGCTCTAGTTCTCACCGGTGGACTTTATATCGCCAAATATGGAAATCCGGTGTCAAAGATCAGCGCGCAGTTAGAATCGTCGGAAGCGAAGAGGATCGAAGCCGCGCAGACGGCGGAAGAGCGGCTGTTCAGCCTCCAGTCTGAAAGATTTCAGGAGTACAGGGTAAGCCTCGACACTTTTTCGGCTCATCCGCTGACCGGCATCGGCGCGGCTACCTGGTCAGTCAGCTGGGTGCAGAACCGTCCCGGCTTTACCGACTCGACCGGCCAGATATATGACATGCCCGTCAAGAACGGCCACTCGATATTTTTTGACGCACTGGCTGAGCTGGGCATCGTCGGCGCCGGGCTGCTTGTAGCTTTCTTTGTCCTGTTTATTCTGATCGCCGTAAAGGATCTGCGTTTTCTGGGTCATAGCAGGAACCGCGAGATCTACGGAGCATTTTTCGCAGCCTCTCTCGCGCTTTTGATACATGCCCAGTTCGACTGGGACTGGCAGATGCCCGTGGTCTTTCTATCGTTCGCCATGTTCGCTGGTGCGCTGTTGCGATTCGGAATGCTGTCCCGGGCCATGGCGGCAGGTGAAAGCGCGGCGCAAGCCGGGGATGAGAATGCCAGCCAGGGTTTCAGTCTTGGCAAACCAACGGTTTTGAGATGGGCAGCAGGTGGCGTATGCCTGGGTGCGATGGTGCTCGTAATCCTCTTCCTGTTTTCTCAGACCCGTATTGAGAGCGCCAATGAGCAGACCAAGGCAATCAGCGCCCAGTCACAACAGGGCAACATGACGCTGGGCGGCAAGTATGCCGATATGGGAAATACGGCTAAGTCCGCCAGCAGTTATGATGTCTGGAAGATCGAGACCGAGCCGCTCGTCCTGCAGGCGATCGCGGCACAGGGCCAGGGCAGGGCCGACGAAGCCGAGGCGCTGCTTCTCAAAGCCAGGGACATCGAGCCCAACAACTACAAGATATATCTGAACCTGTCACGACTTTATATGAGTTCGAAGAACCTTGATAAGGCGGTTGAAAGCATCAGGAAGGCCAGGCAGCTCAATCCGCTGGAGTCCAAGGAGATCGGCCCGCAGGAGGAGCAGGTCCGCGCTATCGGGGGAATACTGGACTATAAGTATGGACCGGGCGGTGTGCCGATCGATTAAAGGAATGCGTTACCGGGTCTTTTCTATTTCTTCTCGTACATATCCCGGTAATATTCCTCAAACTCGCCGCTTTTTATCTTCTCCCACCACCAGCGGTTATTGACATACCAGTCGACGGTCTCCTTGAGGGCGTCATCGAAATCAAACGCTGGCTTCCATCCCAGATCCCGTACTTTACTGCAGTCGATCGAATACCGTAAATCGTGACCAAGCCGGTCGGCTACCTGCCTGATAAGAGACTCCGGCTTTCCGAGGAGCTCCAGGATCTTCTTCGTGATATAGATGTTGTCCCGTTCGTTGCCGCCGCCGATGTTGTAGATCTGCCCCACCTCTCCCTCGTGCAGGACGATATCGATGGCGTCGCAATTATCCGTGACGTATATCCAGTCGCGCACGTTCGTGCCCGCGCCATAGAGAGGCAGGTCGAGGTTTTCCATGGCGTTGGTGGCAAAGAGCGGTATCAATTTTTCAGGGTACTGGTAAGGGCCGAAGTTGTTGGAGCTGCGGGTGATGAGTGTAGGCAGACCGAAGGTCGTGTGATAAGCCATGACCTGCATGTCGCCGCCGGCCTTGCTGGCCGAATATGGGCTGCTTGGTTCGAGTATGTCGGTCTCTACGAACGACCCTTCCTTGATGCTGCCGTATACTTCATCGGTGCTTATCTGCAGGTAACGGCCGACACCATGCTGTCGCGCCGCTTCCAGCAGTACATAAGTACCGAAAACATCTGTCTGGATGAAGTCGCCGGGTACGCCGATCGAACGATCGACGTGCGACTCGGCGGCGAAGTTCACCACCGCGTCGATCTTGTCCATCACCTTGTCGACCACGTCCTCATCGCAGATGTCACCCTGTACGAAACGGTAATTGGCGTTGGACTCTATATCCTTGAGGTTGTCAAGGTTGCCGGCGTAGGTCAGTTTGTCGAGGTTGATGACCTCATAGTCGGGATGTTTGCTGAAAATCAGACGTATGAAATTGCTGCCGATAAAGCCGGCGCCCCCGGTTACGAGTATCTTCAAGGTAAATCCTCCATCAATTATTTGTCATTCCTGCAAAACACATTTCTGTCATCCTGAGCGTTCTATCTGTCATCCCGAGCGTTCTAACCGTCATCCCGAGCGTTCTAACCGTCATCCCGAGCGTTCTAACCGTCATCCTGAGCGTTCTAACTGTCATCCTGAGCGAAGCGAAGGATCTGCTTTACCCGAGGATAAACTCTGCGAAGCATCCGCTTCACCATCTTAAATCTTGTCCACTTTTAGTTCACCCAATGCCGTCAGACATTCTATCAGCCCATCATGCCAGTCGGGCAAGCGGATCTCGGGCGCCCGCGTGTTGGCAAGCACCGAGAAGGCGGGCCGTGGGGCGGGGGCGCCGAATTCGGCGGTAGTCGTCGGCTTAAGGTCGATGTCCACGCCTGCCAGCCTGAAGATCTCGGCCGCGAAATCGTACCAGGTGCACTGGCCGCTATTGGTCATATGATACACGCCAGGTTTGTTCAACCGTGTTTCCACAAGCTCTTTGATCGCGATTGCCAGATGCCCCGCGTAAGTCGGAGAACCGGTCTGGTCGTTTACGACTTTCAGCTGATCGCGCTCGCGGCCCAGCTTGAGCATGGTTTTTACGAAATTGGCTCCGTTGTCGCCGAAAAGCCATGCTGTGCGCACGATCATGCACCGCTGCCGCAAGGTTTCCATCACCTGCTTCTCGCCGGCCAGCTTACTGCGGCCATATTCACCAAGCGGCGCATCCGGATCGTTCTCGGTATACGCCTCGTCTTTGGAGCCGTCAAATACATAGTCCGTGCTGATGTGGATCATGACAACCGGGATCTTGCCTATCGCTCCATATTCTTCCGCTTCCAGACCGGCGCAGGCGCGCGCTATGTTGCCGGCTCCATCGGCATTGACGGACCAGCATAGTTCTTTCTGTGCTTCACAGCCGTCCACGTTGGTGAAGGCGGCCGAGTTTATAACCAGGTCCGGCCTGACGTCCACTATCAGTGAATTAACCGATTCCGGGTCGGTGATATCGACATCGTGGCCGGTTCCGGTGCCGGGAATGTCCGCTCCGACGACCTCGTGGTCCGGCGAAAAGGTTTTGAGAAGATCGTGGCCGAGCTGACCGGCCGCGCCTATTACAAGAATCCTCAAACTGTCATCATCCCATCTGGATATCCCAGTTATACGGGATCTCGTCGGTGTCGAATGGCAGGCGGTATTCGTCGGGGTCCTTGTAGTTGTAGGTCTCGGTCGAGACGTTGACTACGATTCCCTCACGCTCGCTGATGCATTTCCAGCCGTGATAAACGCCGGGCGGTATCTGCAACAGCTTGGCGTTGTAGTCTCCCAGGAAGAATTCATTGACCTCTCCTTTGGTGGCAGAGTCGCTACGTGTGTCGTAGAGCACCACTTTGAACATGCCGGTGATGACGACGAAGTTGTCGGTCTGTATCTTGTGAAAATGCCAGGCTTTTACCACGCCGGGATAAGTCGTGGTCATGTAACATTGTCCGAACTTGATGAACAGGTCGTCATCGGCACGCAGCATCTCGGTCAAACGGCCGCGCTCGTCGGGCATGACCTTAAGGTCCTTGGTTTTTACTCCTTCAATCATTCATCCTCCTGTAATATATGTCATTCATATGTCATTCCGAGGTGTGCTCCCCGTCATTCTGAGGAGCGAAGCGACGAAGAATCCCGTTTTAAACAGATCCTTCGCTTTGCTCAGGATGACAGTAATCTGTCATTCATGGTGACTTGATACTCTCTAGACTATCCCGATCCACGAATTGTCCCCGACCATGAACCGGTAGGCTTTCGGTTTGGTGTCGAGCCTGACGATCTCCACGTTCTTGCCGATCAGGCTTCCTTCCATGCGGCCGCCCAGGTCGAGAACCTTGCTCTGCTCGAGTATTATCGAATGCTCGATCTCCGAGTTACGGATCTCCGCGTCGCTGTATATGGAAGTGTAGGGACCGATGTAACAATCGTGCACGACGGTCCGCTCACCGATTATCACCGGACCCCGGATGGTGCAATTGTTGACGCTGGCGCCCTTTTCGATGATAACGCGGCCATGGATCTTGGAGTTCAGGACCACGCCCTGGATGTCCGTATCCAGGGCATCCAGTATCAGGCGGTTGGCTTCCAGCATGTCCTCGAGCTTGCCGGTGTCCTTCCACCAGCCCTGCACTATATGCGGTTCCACCCGCTTGCCCTCATCAATAAGGCACTGGATGGCGTCCGTTATCTCAAGCTCGCCGCGCGACGAGGGTTTGATCGCCTTCGTGCACTTATGGATCGCGGGCGTGAACATGTATATTCCAACCAGCGCCAGGTTACTTTTGGGCTTTTTCGGCTTCTCCACGAGCCGGACTACCTGACCGTCTTTTACTTCCGCCACGCCGTAAGCCTCCGGATTGGGAACCTCCTGCAGGAGGATAAGCGCGTCGGGAGCGTTTTTTACGAACGAATCGACCAGGTCCTTGATACCATCGCGCAAAAGGTTGTCGCCCAGGTACATGACAAAGCTGGAGTCGCCCAGAAATTCTTCGGCGGTGAGCACGGCGTGCGCCAGGCCCAGTGGCGCCTCCTGGGGGATGTACGTGATCTTTACGCCCCAGCGGCTGCCGTCGCCGACAGCATCTTCGATCTCCGCGGCCGTATCGCCGACGACTATGCCGATGTCGGTGATTCCCGCGTTCCTGAGTGATTCGATCCCGTAAAAGAGGACAGGTTTGTTCGCCACGGGAACCAGCTGCTTGGCGCTGGTGTGGGTAATCGGCCGCAGACGGCTTCCTGTGCCGCCACTCAAGATTAGTCCTTTTAAATTCACGAGGAAAAGTATATCAAAAATTGGTCAGATAGCGCCCCTTCCGTGCTTCGGGGGGTGAAACGAGCCCTTATTCCTCAGCGAGCGGCGGATTGTCATCCGTGAGTATAGCCATGGTCATCAATAAAACGCATGGTCATCTTATACATGCGGCACAATATCATCCTGGGCAAAACGCGTTGTCATCCAGAGTACGCGACACAGCGTCATCCAGAGTACGCGCCACATCGCCATCCCGAACGCGACACATCGCCATCCCGAACGCGACACATCGCCATCCCGAACGCGACACATCGCCATCCCGAACGCGACACATCGCCATCCCGAGCGTGAAAAATCGTCATCCTGAGAGCTACAAACTGTCATCCTGAGCCGAAGGCGAAGGATCTCCCGCGTGCATGGCAGCTTGGAGCTTTGTTATACTTGCGCATGAAAGATTTGGCGAATCAGGATAACCCAACCTGATTTCCGCTCCACACGGGCCCATAGCTCAGTTGGTTAGAGCATCCGACTCATAATCGGACGGTCGCTGGTTCGAGTCCAGCTGGGCCCACCAAAATTTGCCTGCAAAGAGGCTAATTAATTAATCATACCTCTCATGAAATGTGGGACTTTTTGCGTATTGACAGCCAAGGTGACAGCCAAGAGGATACTAAATAATGCATGGAATAGAGCATATTTGTACCGACGTTTGATCTCATTCACCATGAAGCGGGATTAAGAGATCCACATTTAGCCATCCGAATGCTCGAACACAAAATGATCCGCCATAATAATTTATAGAAGCTAACGAGGCGTTCAGAAAGAGACTGGTCTTTCATAGTGACCTTCCCCCAATTCTGTTTACACACCAAAAGGGTGCATAGTTAATGAATCACTCAGGAGGTGTGCTTATGG
>JBAZWE010000054.1:0-13472 GCA_041660545.1 Thermoleophilia bacterium | reverse complement strand
TCTTCATTTGCCTCGGCCAGGTCGGCCTTGCCATCGCCGTTGAAGTCACCGGTGGTTACTGAGGATGGTTGACTCCCCACGCCGGTGTTCCCCGCTGAATCGAAACCGCCGTTGCCGTTGCCGATGAGGACCGAGACGTCGTTGCTGCTTTGATTTGCCACGGCCAGGTCGGTCTTGCCATCACCGTTGAAGTCACCGGTGGTTACTGAGGAGGGGCTTTGTCCCACGCCGTAGTTCACCGCCGGAGCGAAGGTGACAGTAGCTGCCGCCTCCGCCGAACCGCCGGGCCAGCAGACAATCAGCGCCATCAACAAAGCGCCCGATAAAGACAGCCACACCAGTTTAAATTTACCGAAAGATGAACCACCAAAACCAATCGCGTGAAAAACCGAGCCCTTATCTGTTCTACTGTTTGACCTCATTCCTGACCCCCCTGATTTTCCGATTATATAAACCATTCTAAAAAACCAATAATTTAGCTCGATAGCTGTTCTCTTTTTTATATAAATCGATAACTATACTTGATTACTTATATTACATTTGGTAATAATTTTGAGTTTAATAATATACGCTGAAACTTAATATGTGTCAATAGGCAAGACTCTGGCAGCGGCTCATAAATAGCCATTTTCACAAGGTCAGAAGGTGATGGGGGGGTATGTTACGTCAAGATTTCATAGAAGAAGGGCGGCCCCGAAGGGGCCGCCCTGTTTTGTTCCGTTATTTCCAGCCACATTCACATCTTGAGTGGCCGGTTGTCCTGATCTGGTGTGCTAGTTTTCATAGTAGACGGTCGACGGTTTGCCCAGTATCTCGTCGAAGCTGTCCTTATAGAGGACGCGCTGGCTGATGACGAACTTCTCGCCAGGGGCGCAGCTGTTGCACTTGACTTCGACCGGGGCGCCCAGCATCGGGAAGATGGTCGGCATCGTCGTGTCGCTGGCGATGCTGGGAGTGCCTGCCGTGGCCGCACCGATCTTGACTTCCATGTCGGCGCTCGGACCCTTGCTGCCGATCAGGATCCAGTCGCCGACTATGCCCGGCGTCACATTGTCATACCAGTTGAAGCGTGCTCCGGAGCCGAGATCGCTATCGTATGCTCCCTGGACCTCGTTGAACGAGTCCTTGTAGAGGACGCGCTGGCTGACGATCAGCGGCTGACCGTTATCGGATACCACGTGCACGGGACCGTTGGTCCGAGGCAGGAATGACTGCCAGTGCAGTGAGCCGCCCGCGGGCACCGCCACATCGGCGGCGGCGTTGACGGCATCGCCGAGGTATATCTTTACGTTGGTCGTGATGGCGCCGTTGTTGACGACCATGACCCAGTCGTGACTGAAGCCACGCAGGTTATTGTTGTCATACCACGTGAACCAGGCTTCAGAGCCCAGCTTGGATTTCGGGATCCCCGTGACTTCGTTGAAGGAATCCAGATAGAGCACGCGCTGGCTTGTGATTATCTGCGCGTCGCCGGTGCAGCTGGTGCAGGTTATATGGACCATACCACTCGTCGTACCGATGAACTGCGGCGTGATGACGCCGCCGGCCGGGATGCTGAACTTCGTCGTTCCGTCGGCCGGGTTTACCATATCGACGCCGGCTATCTGTATGTACACGTCAGCTGCGGCCGTTTTGCCGACATTCGCGACCATCGTCCAGTCGCCCCTCATCGTCGGCGAGGTACGGTCGTACCAGGTGTAGTAGTACTCACTGTCCAGCTCGTTCTGCGATACCGCGCGGACTTCGTTGAGCGAGTCCTTGTAGACCACGCGCTGGCTGACCTGTAACGGCTGGCCGTCTGATTTTACTCTTACCGGACCCGTGGTTATCGGGGTCGGCGACTGCCATTCGACGTGGCCGCCGGCGGCGAGATTGACTACACCGTCCGGGGTGGCGCTATCGCTGATGTCACCGAGGTATATGTATACGTCGGCCGCGGCTGAGCCCTCGTTGTTGATCATGATCCAGTCGCCCTTCATGCCATTGGCCGGACTGCTGTCGTACCAGGGGAAGTAGTAGTTCTGCTGTGTGAGCGTGAAGGCGCCCGTGCCATTCGTCGTCGCGTTGCCGGCATTGTCCTTCACGGTCACCGAGAATGTATGGTCGCCGCTTCCTACCAGTGCCGTGCAGCTGATACTGATGGCTGTCTTCGTGCAACCTGTGAGCGCCGTCGGCGAACCATCCAGATAGACCGCCGCCGAAGTGCTGTCGATGCCGCTGGCCGGGACAGTGTCGGCGTCGGCCAGGTCGGCGCTGATCGTTACCGAATTGGATGTGACGTCGCCACTCGGAGCCAGGTTTGTGATCAGGGGAGCATCAAGGTCGATGCTGAACTGCCCGGGATCGCTGGCTACGTTATAGCTGCCGGGATTGCCGGCATTATCATTGATGCTGATGTCGAGGCCATACGTACCGTTCGTCCATCCGGGGGAAATCACCGGGCAGCTGAAGTGATAAGCCGCGGCAGTGCCTGTATGGCTGCAGTTCGAGGTTGAGATATCCGGTATCGAACTTGAGAGTGTCTCGGCGTATACGCCCGCAGCCGCGTCGGTTACGTCGAACTCGATAGTCGGCATCGCGGTGTTGATCCAGCCGGTCGGTGTGACGTTGCTGATAGCCGGACCGGTCGTGTCGACCGTGAACTGCGCCCAGTTTGCATACCTCTGGTAGTTGCCGACCATATCGGTGACGTCGATAATGACATTGTACTCTGTGTCAAGCAGGTCGCTGGCCGGGCAGCTGAAGTGGTTGCCGACATTCGTGCAGCTTATCGTCCCGGGGGCGTCATTAATGTCGATGAGGTTCACCACGGTAAGGCTGGCGTTATTGCCCGAACCGGCGCCGTCGCTGACATCGAACTCTATCGTCGGCGAGGCGTTGTTTGTCAGGCCCGCCGGCGTGATGTTGCTTACGGTCGGGTACGTGGTATCCACATCGAAGCTGCCGAGGCTGTTAGCAAAGCCGTTATTCAATCCCACGTTGTCATAGACGACATAGGACGTCCAGTGGTTGCCTTCTGACAGCGCTGGAGCCGGGCAGCTCACATGAGTGTTCGTCCATGTGCAGCTGGAATTCAGAATCGGGGTGCCGTCGAGACTTATAGACGATGACGCTCCATCGATGCCTGAGCCGGTTTCGGTGATATCCGCTTCGATCGTGCCGGCGGTTTTTATCCAGCCCGATGGTGTCTTGTTGGTTAGCACTGGCTTCGTCGCGTCCACGCCGAAGGTCCCGCCCGTGGCGGTGATGTTCGTACCCACGCCGATATTGGCGGCGACTGTATGAGGTCCATCGCCGAGCGTTGCCGCCGTGCAGTAGACGTGATACTGATCGTAGGCCGCGCCCGCGCAGGGCGTGCCGTCGATGCTGAGCGTGGCGCTGTCGATCGTGCCGGTCGCGTGATAGTTGATTGTCACCGTCGGCGTATTGTCATACGTCCATGTACCCGCGCCCGGTGTCATCGAGTCGATGACCGGCGCCGCGGTGTTGACAATGAATGACCAGCTGAGCGAAGCGGGATTGCCTAGCTGGTCGCTGACGTTCACGGTAACGTTGTAAGTATTGTCAGTGAGTCCCGTTTTCGGGCAGCTGACGTCAGTAGCGGTGACCGTGCAACCGCCCGCGCCTATGATTTCCGGGGTACCGTTCACCAGGACCTGCACGGTGCTCGTGTTGATGCCTGAGCCGGTGCCGTCGGTATAATCGGCGCTTATCGTCGGGCTGGTGTTGCCCGAAGTGCCGGTCGGCAGGGTGTTGCTGATGACCGGCGCGACTGTATCTACGTCGAAGGAACCGCCGCCCGAGCCGGGATTGCCGGCCATATCCACGGTCGATACGGTGATCGCATGGTTACCCTGGGAAAGCGGCGCCATGGAGCTGATGTCACAGCTGATCAATCCCGGGAATATGGAGCAGGTCGGTGTTGATACTCCATCAACCTGAACGACCGTCAGCGACGGGTTAAGGCCGGTCTCATTCTCGGTCACGGCCGCGGTCACGGTAGTCGGACTGGTGGATGCAAGCCAGCCGGTCGGTGTCGTGGCGCCGATAACCGGCGCGGTCTTGTCTATATTGACCGTCGCTGTCTTGTCGGGTGTTTCCACGTTACCCAGCGCGTCGGTGGAGTGATAGGAGATCGTGGTAGTGCCGGTGTTGCTCACTACTACCGAAGTGCCGCTGCCACTGCTGCCGCCGTTGTCTGCAGACCAGGTGGTACTGGCGCAGCCACTGCCGGCGCCGTCGCCGCAGGAAAGCGTGACGGTAACGTTAGCGTTCTGCCAGCCGCCGGGAGCGTTGTTGGAGGTGGTCGGCGCGACATTATCCACATACAGGGAGCCAGAGACTATTCTCAGGTTATTGGCCAGGTCCCGGACATATATATCGATAGAATGCGCACCCGAGGAAAGGGGTCCCGGAGTAACGCTCCCTGAAGTAGAGTCACATTCCACGTGAGATGTCGTCTGGACCGAACAGGTCATCAGCATGTTCGAGCCGTCCAGGTGGACCATGGTTTTTGTAGCATCGACGCCGACGCCGCCGGCATTATCACTGTAGTCGGCGCTGATCGTAGGCGTGGTGCTTGTTATAAAACCGCTCGGCAGGATGTTGGTCACTGTCGGCGCGGTTGTGTCGGCGTCTGTCGTGAAGCTGATAGCCGTGTTTGAGCTGTTAGCCTGGGCGTCATAGACGGTCAGCGTGCCGTTGTAGGTTACGCCAGCATGCAGACCGGTCAGTGCCGTAGTCTTGTTGGTTTTCAGGATGGTGTTGTTGTCGGTGACCACGTGGCCGTCACTGCCGGTGAGCGCTATCTTGCTGGTAGCGGGCTCGCTGGTGTTACGGACGACGTTGGCGGTATAGTAGCCGGTCGCGGCGGTGCCGGTCGTGTTGTTGATTGCCGGATTTGTCGTGTCGACCTTGGCCGGAACGGTGTATGCGACGATCGCTGGCGCTACGTATGCTGTCTGCGCGGCCTGCGTCTCGCTCTCCGTGCTCTTCCAGCCGGGCACTCCGCCGTTGATGAAGGTACCGTCAATCATGTTGTAACCGAGCATGTTTACGCCCTGGGCGGCGATACCGCTAACCATCGGCGTGCGGCCAACGATGACTGTCGTGGCGGTTCCGTCGAGGTTGGTCAGGCCACTGTTAAACAGCGTGTCAAGCGGCACCGAGATTTGATTGCCGCCGATGCTGATCGTCGTGGACGGTGGGCCGGTCCTGATGTCCACCGACTGGCCGGCTGCGCCAATAGTGGCCAGAACACTCGTACCGTTGGTAGCAACTGCATAGCGGCCACCAGAAGTGTTCTTATAGATGGCATATCTCGCCTCGCAGCGTACCAGGTCGGCGTCACTTGTCGAGCTGCCGCACCCGGCATACGGGGTTACGATCAATGATGCTGTGGATGCTTCCGCAGCTGCCATAGCGCCGGCATTTGCGTAAGTGGCTAACGAGTTGGTCCAACCGGCGCGACCCCACTTGAAGGCGTAGACCTTGGGGATGCCGGTGCTGGCGCTGCTAAGGCCGTAGCCGCCAGCGCCATCGGAGGCGTTGGCTATAAAGCCATAGGCGCCCGTGGTCGGGGCTTCAGTGTGGCCGGAGCCGCAGTAGACTACGGTGTCGGTGCTGAACCCGGCTGCCTTGTGAGCGTCAACCAGGCCTTTTACCGTAGCGACGTTGGCTGACTCAAAACAGTCAGTGTTATAGCTGCACCTGTAGCTGGTCGCGGGGATTATGGTGGTAAGGCCCCTGAGGTTATCGATCAGGACCGGGGCGTTGGCGGCGTCGTCGTCTTCACCAAGGTAGACGTTGTCGCCATTGGAGTCGATCCTGGGTTTCAGCTGGTCATTGTACATCACAAAGCCGGCTTCGCCTTCCGCACCGCCGGTGCCGAACTGGCCGGCGATATAGCTGTTGATAGCCGTCTTGACTGTGTTCCAATTCGTATCGCTGGGTAAGGTCGACGCAGCGTTAGCTCTATAGGCGGAGATGCCCGCCACCGCCGCCATCGTCACCAGTACGAGTGTCACCAGTGAAAAGGTCAGATACTTGATGTGGGTTTTCCTTTTTCTACTCATTGATTTTTTCCTCCAGCTGTTAGTGTTGTTGCGTATGCGATAAAAAGTGCTCAGATTTCAAATCTGTCAAAACTGTGGTAAAAAAACCTCTGATTAGTGTATGGAGTTTCTTATGAGTGAGGGGAGTTCTTGCGTAAAGCCCGCGCCTCCGCCCAGAATGGAGGCTAAAAAAAAGACCAAACTTTTCCTACCTGGATTGTCATGCAGTGGGGTAATTGAACCAGACTACAAATTCCCGGTGGAACCGCCCTGTTTCCCCAGACGCTCCCCCCGGCACCTGAGATAGTTAATGGTACTACGTAAACGATGGTCCGGTCAATAGAAAGAGGCAGTTCATTGCAGGCGAAAGTCGCTTATTCCCACTCGATCGTGCTGGGCGGCTTGGATGAGATATCCAGCGCCACCCGGTTCACGCCCGGGACTTCGTTGATTATGCGGTTGGAGATCGTCTCCAGCAGATCGTAGGGCAGGCGTGCCCAGTCCGCTGTCATGGCGTCTTCGCTGGTCACCGCGCGGATGATTATGGGATAGGCGTAAGTGCGCTCGTCGCCCATGACGCCGACGCTCCTGATTCCGGGCAGCACGCAGAAAGACTGCCAGAGCTGGCGGTAAAGCCCGGCGCGGCGCACCTCTTCCTGCAGGATGAAGTCCGCCTCCCGCAGGATCTCCAGCCGCTCGTGGGTCACCTCGCCGATGATGCGGATAGCCAGGCCCGGTCCCGGGAAAGGCTGGCGCCATACCATGTTGTCCGGCAGCCCCAGTTCTCCCGCCACGTTCCTGACCTCGTCCTTGAAGATGTGCCGCAGCGGCTCCACCAGGTCGAGGTCCATGTCTTCGGGCAGCCCGCCCACGTTGTGATGCGACTTAATCTTTGCCGCGTCGCGGGTGCCGCTCTCGATGACGTCTGAATATAGCGTGCCCTGCACCAGGAAGCGCGTGCCTTCCAGCGTGCGGGCCTCTTCCTCGAAGATGCGGATGAATTCCTCGCCGATGATCTTGCGTTTCTGCTCGGGTTCGGTGACCCCGGCCAGTTTGCCGATGAAGCGCTCCTCGGCCTGTATATGTATAAGGGGAACGTGGAAATGGTTCTCGAAAGCGTCGATGACCTGTTCGGCCTCGTTCTTTCTCAGCAGTCCGTGGTCGACGAAGATGCAGGTCAGGTTGTCGCGCACCGCCCGGTAGACAAGCAGCGCCGCCGTTGAGGAATCCACCCCGCCGGAAAGGCCGCAGATGACCTTCTCGTCGCCGACCTGCTCGCGGATGGCCGCCACCGAATCCTCGATGATGGACACCACAGTCCAGCTCGGTGTGCATTTACAGGCTTCAAACAGGAAATTTTTAAGGATGTCCGTGCCGTAGGGCGTATGCACGACCTCGGGATGGCACTGGATGCCAAAGAGGCCGCGGTCGGTGTTCTCCATAACGGCTACCGGCGAACTCTCCGTGGTCCCGGTTATCTCAAAGCCGTCGGGTGGCGTCGTGACCGAATCCCGGTGGCTCATCCAGCAGGTCTGTCTGGATGGCAGGTCGTCGAACAGCACCACTTCTTTTATGACGGAAAGGTCGGTCTTGCCGAACTCGCTCTTGCCGGTGCGCGTGACTTTACCGCCTAAGCTGTGTGCCATGACCTGCATGCCGTAGCAGATGCCGAGAACGGGAATGCCAAGCTCGAATATCGCCGGGTCCAGCTCCAGGGCGTCGTCGGCGTAAACGCTGGCGGGGCCGCCGGAAAGGATCAGGCCCCTGGGCTTGCGCGCGGCGATCTCTGCAACCGGCGTGTCGTAGGGGATCATATCGGAGTAAACACGGCACTCACGTACCCGCCGGGCGATCAGCTGGCTGTATTGAGCTCCGAAGTCGAGTACAAGGACGGTTTCCATCATTGGAGGCTATTATATATCAACGTAAACCCGCGGACATCATATCGGTAAGTCCCTTCTTAAATTCCACCGGCTCGACGCCGAGTTCATCGCGCATGGCGCTTATGTCACAGACATTATCATTCATCAACATGGTCAACTGGTCGGTGGTAAGCAGCGGTTTCGACATCAGGCGTTCGCTCAGCCATGCCACCGGTTTCACCAGCGCCACCGGCGCGTGGAACTTCAAACGCTTCTTTCCCATAACAGCGCAAAGTATATCGATTATCTCGTTATAGGCCAGTGGATCAGGACCGCCCAGCTCGTATGTACGGTCGACCGCCTTATCATTCCCGAGGCATTTCGAGAAACAGGCCGCCACATCAAAAACGGATATGGGTTGCATGCGGTAGCGTCCGTTTCCTATCACGGGAATCACCGGCATCAGCCGCACCTGGCGCCCAAGCATGTCAAAAAGCTCGCTGCCGGGTCCGTAAATAGTCGAGGGGCGGAAGATCGTGTACCCAAGTCCGCCGTTGCGGACCGCCTCTTCCGCCTGCCACTTGCTTTTATGATAGGCGCTTTGAGCTTGCGGTCCGGTTCCCAGGGCGCTCATAAAGACGAAACGCTTCGCCCCGCCAACTGCGGCCGCGGCGAGCGCGTTCATCGTTCCCTGCAAATGGATCCGTTTGAAGGTAGCATTGCGGCGCTCGAAGATGATGCCAACCAGATGGATGAACGCCCCCGAGCCCTTGACCGAGCTCGCGAATGAATCAGCGTCAAGGATGTTTCCCACCACAAGTCCAGCACCGAGGCCGCGCAGATAGGCTGAATTGTCATCATCCTCAGCGCGTACCAGGCACCTGACCTCATGGCCGTCTTCTGAGAGACGCGCCGCCACATGGCGGCCGACGAATCCCGTTGCGCCTGTCAGGAAGACCCTAATGTTCTACTTCAGCCTCGTTCTTCTCCGCCACGCCCGCCTCGGCGAAAGTAGCCATCTCGGAAAGCACCTTGCAGCTGGCTTCGACAAGGCCGGCGGCCATGGCGGCGCCGGTGCCCTCGCCCAGCCGCATGTTCATAAACAGCATGGGCTTGAGTCCCAGTTCTTCCAGCATGAGCTTGTGGCCGGGCTCGACGCTGACGTGTGAGGCGATCATGTAAGCCTTGCTCGCGGGGCAGATGCTCGCCGCCACCAGTGCCGCGGCGCTTGAGATAAACCCGTCTATTATTACCGGCACGCGGTTTGCCGCCGCGCCGAGGATCACTCCGGCCAGTCCGCCGATCTCCAGGCCTCCCACCTTGGCCAGAACGTCCAGACCGTCTTCACTGTCGGGCTGGTTGATGCGTATCGCCCGGCGGATGACTTCTTTCTTCTGCTCCAGTACACCCGGACCGATGCCGGTGCCGCGTCCGACGCTGTGATCGAGTGACGCACCGGAGAAAACCGTCAGGATCGCGCTGCTGGGAGTCGTATTGCCGATACCCATGTCGCCCGTGCCCAGCAGGTTGGCTCCGGCGGCGATCTCCGCCTCGGCTATCTCGATGCCGGTCTCGACGGCCTGGATGGCCTCAGCCCGCGTCATTGCAGGGCCGGCGGCCATGTTGGACGTGCCCGGACGGACCTTTCTGCTGATGATACCCTCAACCTCAACCTGAGCTGCAACCCCGATATCCACAACCCTGACTTCCGCGCCGGAATGACGGGCCAGAACGTTGATTCCCGCGCCACCGGCCGCGAAATTGGCGACCATCTGCGGCGTTACCTCCTGCGGGAAGGCGCTGACGCCCTCATCGACGACCCCGTGATCGCCCGCCATCACTATGATCACCTTTTTGGAGACATACGGCAGCGGTTGCCCCTGGATGCCGGCCATCTGGATGGAAAGCTCTTCCAGGACTCCCAGGCTGCCCTGAGGCTTGGTGAGCTGGTCCTGGCGCTCGCGCGCCTGGCGCATCGAAATCTCATCAAGCGCGGTGATCCGCGAAATCGTTGTCTTTAATCTGTCCATTTGTTCCTCCGGTCCATTGATGATTCCATTAAGTACATTTCTTGCCGCGACACATTGTTATCGCCAGCGTCAGCGCCGTGATCGACACCAGCGACTGCGTCATGAGTTTGACGCGATACTCCCGTGCTCCAGGTATTCTGATTGAGTGGAATGGTTTGTTGTGGGTTATGAACCACCGATGCCGGCCGCGCTTCGGATCGGTCCAGGGCAGAACCTGCTCAACGTCCGGCAGCACGCCGCCCATGGCGCACAAAAAAGCCGGTGATGTATAACCGCAACTGCTGCCGATGAGCCCCAGCATGATCAGGACCAGCGCGCCTTCGGCCTTATGGGCCGCGACGTCCTTGTGCGGCACGAGGTCCAGTATGGCATGCAGCGCCACCCCGGTAACCAGTGCTTTGGCCGGACTCTTGAAGAGTTGGCCGACGGCGGCGTTGAGGCAGGCATGGGGAATCAGCATCATTTAGGGAAATCTCCTCCAGTGGCTTGTTTTAGCCAACCACACGTGAGGCAATATTTTTATTTATAAGCAAGATAAAAGCAACCCGGGCCGTGGAGGACCCTCCAGCAGCGGCATTGGCGCTTCCGCTCTCATCGGGACCGGCCGCGGGCGGCCTGCCGGGACCTCAAATATCAGGGAAATACCTGACTCTTTTTAGTGGATTTTATGGATGCAACCATGTATAATTCTTCTCCAGGCTTTTGAACGGGTGCAAGAGCGGTGGTTTACGCGTTCTCGCAGCCGTTTTTTTGTCTGGGTATAAGGAAAGAGTTTTATAGACAACAGTGGAAAGGGGGTGTTTGCGTGAGGAGAAAATATCGGGTAGTTATCGGTTTGATGTTGAGCCTCGTGTTGGTACTTGCGTTGAGCACAGTCGCGTTTGCTGGTAGCAGGAGCTCACACGGCGATGATGGCGATCATCACAATTCGGGGGAATCTCAATATCACCGCGGTGATCATGATGGAGATTCAGGTGATCACCACGATGGCGCCGCCGGTCATCAGTACGGCGATCGTCACGATGAGGAAGACGACTAGGACCGGCACAATCGGTTCTCTGACTCTGAACTGAATCACGTTTTAATTAAAACGAAACAGACAGGACCGGCGCCTTCGGCGCCGGTCCTTTTCTATTCAACGATAGCTGACGGGCAGAAAGGCTCGATCACGCACTCGTCACAAAGCGGCCTGCCGGCCTTGCATATCTTGCGCCCGTGCAGCACCAGGTTGATATGGAGGGCAAACTTATCATCCTGGGGGACTATGGCGTTCAAAATTACATGAGCGCTTTTACGGGTTGCGTCCTCGGGAAGAAAATCGAGCCGTTTCCCCAGCCTGAATACATGTGTATCCACCGGCATCACCGGCCTGCCCAGGGCGAACATGAGCACGCAGGAGGCGGTTTTGACGCCCACACCGGGGTAGGCGGTCAGATACTCGATGACTTCCCGGCTATCCATATCATTTAGGAAATCCAGGGTCAGATCTCCCTGCTCGGCCAGAATCCCGGCAAGCACTGTCTTGATATAGCGCGCCTTGGTGTCGGCCAGCCCGCCGGAGCGGATGGCGGCGGCGATGTCCGTCTCCGGAGCCCGCGACACCTTTTCCCAATCGGGATATTTCTTCTTCAGGGATTCCAGCGCCCGGCCGGCATTGATGTCGGTGGTGTTCTGCGAAAGTATCGTAAAGACCAGCTCTTCGGTCGGCGGGTAACGCGGAGCCCAGCGTGGACGGAAATATTCCCGGTCAAGGAATTTGATCATCAGGGGGAGGCGCGCTGGAGTTACCATCAACCCTTTTTTCCAGCGCAGATATTCAGGGATCGCGGCACGATCGTCATGCTCATCGGCAACTCGCCGACGACCTCGCCGTCTGTCTGAACCAGCACGGGAGAACCGGCGGGACAACTGACCTCCACGGCCGGGGCGCGGAAATATTCGGCAGCCGAGTCATCGATACGCGATTTTCTCAAGGCGCCGATCCAGAAGTTCAACATCTCCGCGAGTCCCTTTTCCTTGAGCACGCAGATGTCGAACATGCCGTCGGTCATGCTGGCATCAGGGGTGGGGCCGAAGCGGCCGCCGTAATATTTTGAGTTGGCGACGACTATGAAGTATCCCTCGGTCTCGTGGTCCGCGGTTTTAACGCTCAGTAGCGGCAGATCTTCCTGGATGAAAGTGACAAGGCCGGAAACCGGAAAAGCTGCGTGCCTTATGGTCCTTTTGAGTACCGGGTTGATGTTCTTGATCACCATCGCGTCAAAGCCGATCCCGGCCATCAGGGCAAAGTAACGGTTGCCGGCAAGACCGAGGTCGACTGACGTGGCCTTGCCCTCGATAGCGAGCCTGCAGGCTTTTTTCAAATTCATGGGAACGTCCATCTCGATGGCCAGCACGTTGGCCGTGCCGGTGGGGATGATGGCCAGCTCGGTCCGGGTTCCGGCGATACCGTTGATGACTTCGTTGAGGGTGCCGTCGCCCCCGGCGACGATCACCCGTGGCGCTTCCCGCGACACCGCCAGCCGCGCCAGCTGTGTGGCCGACCCGCATTCGGTGGTCGGAAAGAGTTCGATGCGGGCGCCGAGCTTCTCCAGTGTATGCGCCGCCTTCATGGCCCTGCGCCCGCCCGCACCGGCGAGAGGGTTATATATCAGCGGGAGGACGGCGTTACTCAAGGCAGCGGCCTCGGTATCATCTGTCTGGATGCGAAACCGACGTAGTCGGTGTAACCTGCCTCCCTGGCATGGGAAAGCAATTTGTCAAAATCCCTGGCCACGTGCGACGGCTTGTGCGAATCGGAGCCGAAGGTGATGGGAACCCCGTGCTCACACATGATCTTGAGTATCTCCAGGCTGGGGTAGATCTCCTCCACCGGCTTGTGCAGCCCCGATGAATTCAGTTCTATCGCAACCCTGCTTTTTGAAAGCGTCTCGGCGACGCGGTTATATAAAGGTTTTAAGTCCGTCGTGGGACGGTGCCCGTATTTCTTGACCACATCGAGATGCGTCATGACATCGAACAGCCCCGTGCGCGCCGCATCCATCACCAGCCCGAAGTACATCTCGTAGACCTCGTTGATGTCGCGCCGTCCGAACTCGAACTTGAAACGCGACTGGTCGATGCCCCAGCCGCCGATGAAGTGCACCGAGCCGTAGATATAATCGAAGTCATAACGCGCCAGTACCTCCGCCACTTCGTCGGCATGCGCACCGATATAGTCCGCCTCGATGCCGAGCCTGATGGGGAAATCCGGATGGGCGCGCTGCAGCTCCCGTACCTGTTCTATATATAGAGGCAGGTCCGCGTGCGACATGGCGAGTGTCGGGTCCTCCATGTGAAACAGGGGCAGATGGTCTGCGAAACCCATCTCCGGCAGTCCCAGTTCCTTCGCCGCCAGCACGTATTCTTCCATGGTTCCGCCGGCGTGGCCACAGAAGGGCGTATGTATATGGTAGTCAGGCAGCCTGTTGATGAGAATGCTTCCTATTCCCGGTTTCCCGTTTATGGGATTACCCGAATCGAGATCG
>JBAZWE010000053.1:0-13766 GCA_041660545.1 Thermoleophilia bacterium | reverse complement strand
TCGCCCCGTTCGAGGTCGCCGTCATCCCCGTGAACGTGAAGCAGGTGGAGGTGATGGCGGCGGCGGAGCGCGTGGCGGCGGATCTCGATGCGCGCGGCGTGGAAGTCTTTTTCGACGACCGCGAGGAGCGCCCCGGCATCAAGTTCAAGGACGCGGACCTGACGGGAATCCCCGTGCGCATCACCCTCGGGGAAAAGAACGTGGCGGCCGGGTTCGGCGAGATCCGCGACCGGAAGACGGGGGAGACGCTGCGGATCCCGCTGGCGGAATTGGCGAACGACGCGTTCGCGCTCGTCGAGAAGAAAAAGGCGGAGTGCGCCCCATGAAGGACCGGATCATCGTCGCTCTCGACACCGACTCCCCCGAGGCCGCCCTTGCGACCGTCAAGGCGCTTTCGGGCGAGGTCGGGATGTTCAAGGTGGGGATGGAGCTTTTTCCCCGGGGTGGCCCCGAACTGGTCCGCCGCATCCGCGAGGCCGGGTTCGACGTCTTTCTCGACCTGAAATTCCACGACATCCCCAACACGGTCGCCGGCGCCGTCCGCTCCGCCGCGGCGCTCGGGGTGAAGTTCGCCACGGTCCACGCCTCCGGCGGGCGGGCGATGCTCACGGCGGCCGCGGAAAGCGCTCGCGGCACCGGGACGACGATCCTCGCAGTGACCGTCCTCACCAGCCTGGACGACGCCGATCTCGCGGACGTCGGGTTCTCCCTCGGCGCGGCGGAGGCGGTGGCGCGCCTCGCCGACCTCGCGGTTTCCTGCGGGGTCAAGGGAATCGTCTGCTCCGCGAAGGAAGTGGAGGCCGTACGCGCCCGCGTCGGGAAGGGGGTCACACTCGTCACCCCCGGCGTGCGGATGCCGGAAGACGCCGTCGGGGACCAGAAGCGGGTGGTGACGCCCGCCGAGGCGATCCGGCGTGGCGCGGATTACCTGGTCGTCGGACGGCCGATCACGAAGGCGGCGGATCCGGCGGCGGCGGCGCGAGCCATCGCGGAATCGATGCGCAGCGCGATGACGAAAGGGGAACGATCTTGAAGGTTACTGGCGGCTCCATGTGGATCACCGGGCGGCATCCCGTCGAGGAACTCCTCGCGTCGGCGACGCAGCGGGCCCGGAAGGTCCTCTTGTGCGATGCGATCCCCAAGGAGGTGCGGGCCGGATTCGAAAAGCGCGCAAAGGAGCTCGCGCTGCCGTGCCTCACCTGTCCCCGGCAGGAATGGGAGCGGCGGACGGGGGAGCGCGAGGGGGGCGGGATCGCCGCGGAGATCGCGGAGTACGTGTACGCGGGGATGGAGGAGTGGGTCTCCGCGTTGCCCGGGACGGCGAGGGTGTTCCTGCTCGACGGGATCACCGACCCCGGGAACCTGGGGGGCATCCTGCGCAGCGCGCGGGGGTTCGCCTTCGACGGCGTGGTCCTTCCGGCCGACCGATCGTGCCCGGTGACCGGGGCCGTCTTCCGCGCGTCCGCCGGCGCCGCCGCGCACGTGCCGGTGGTCCAGGTGACGAACCTGGCCCGCGCCATCGAACGGTTGCAGGAGGCGGAGTTCTGGCTTTATGCGGCGGAAGGAACGGAAGGGGTCGACCTTTCCGCGTTCGCCCCGGCGAAGCGCACGGCGATTGTCCTCGGGAGCGAGGAGAAGGGGATTCGCCGGCTGGCGAGGGAGCGGTGCGACGGCGCCGTCCGGATCCCGATGGCCCCCGGGGCCGAGTCGCTGAACGTCTCCGTCGCCGCCGGGATCATCGCTTATTCGATCAGAAAATCGTTGACATCTCCCGTCGGATAGGATCAAATTTCACGTTTCTGGATGTCGGGCGAGGTGCGCGCCGACGTAGCTCAACGGTAGAGCCTCTGATTTGTAATCAGATGGTTGGAGGTTCGATTCCTCTCGTCGGCTCCATCTTTGAAGTGGAGGGGTACCCGAGCGGCCAAAGGGGGCAGACTGTAAATCTGCTGGCGACGCCTACGGAGGTTCGAATCCTCCCCCCTCCACCATTTTTTACGATGCGGAACACGGCGGTCAAAAAAACGCAGTAAAACCGGTTGACTGCCGCCGGGAATTGCGTATAATTACAAGTTTGCGATAGGTGCGGGCGTAACTCAGTTGGCAGAGTCACAGCCTTCCAAGCTGTTGGTCGCGGGTTCGATTCCCGTCGCCCGCTCCACGTTTTGCGGCATCGTGATCGTGATGCCCACGTAGCTCAGTAGGCAGAGCGCGTCCTTGGTAAGGACGAGGTCAGCAGTTCGATCCTGCTCGTGGGCTCCAGATCGACCGGCACTCCATTTTTCTCAAGGAGACGCACACATGTCCAAGCAGAAATTCGAGCGTACGAAGCCGCACGTGAACGTCGGGACGATCGGTCACGTGGATCACGGGAAGACGACGTTGACGGCTGCGATCACGAAGGTTCAGGCTTCCCGCGGGTTGGCGGATTTCGTCGCCTTCGACCAGATCGACAAGGCTCCGGAGGAGCGTGAGCGCGGGATCACGATCGCGACGGCGCACGTCGAGTACCAGACGAAGAACCGTCACTACGCGCATGTGGACTGCCCGGGTCACGCGGACTACATCAAGAACATGATCACGGGCGCGGCGCAGATGGACGGTGCGATCCTGGTGGTCTCCGCGGCGGACGGTCCGATGCCGCAGACGCGGGAGCATATCCTGCTGGCCCGCCAGGTCGGCGTCCCCTATATCATTGTCTTCCTCAACAAGGTGGACATGGTGGACGATCCCGAGCTGCTCGAGCTGGTCGAGATGGAAGTGCGCGAACTGCTTACAGAATATGAATTCCCCGGGGATGACATCCCCATCGTCGCCGGTTCGGCCCTCAAGGCGCTGGAATGCGGTTGCGGCAAGGCGGAATGCGCGACGTGTAATCCGATCCTCGAGCTGATGGCAGCGGTTGACTCATACCTGCCCGAGCCGGAGCGCGATATCGACAAGCCTTTCCTGATGCCAATCGAGGACGTCTTCACCATTACCGGCCGCGGCACTGTGGCTACCGGTCGTGTGGAGCGCGGCATCGTCAAGGTCGGCGAGGAAGTCGAGATCGTCGGCATGCAGGAGAAGACCGTCAAGACCGTCTGCACCGGAGTCGAGATGTTCCGCAAGCTGCTTGACGAGGGACGTGCGGGAGACAATATCGGCGCACTGCTACGCGGCACCAAGAGGGAAGAGATCCAGCGCGGCATGGTCCTGGCAAAGCCGGGTTCCATCACTCCGCACACCCACTTCAAGGCGCAGGTATATGTACTGTCCAAGGAAGAGGGCGGCCGTCATACACCGTTCTTCACCAACTACCGGCCTCAGTTCTACTTCCGTACGACTGACGTGACCGGCAGCATCACACTGCAAGAGGGCGTTGAGATGGTCATGCCGGGCGATCATACCGACATGGAAGTCAAGCTGATCACGCCTATCGCCATGGAGGAAGGCCTCCGCTTCGCTATCCGCGAGGGTGGTCACACCGTCGGCGCCGGCGCAGTCACAAGTATCATAGAATAAAGCGACCATCAGCCCGGCGCTTGTGCGCCGGGCTTTATTACGGCCTTAAGGCTGACCCGGCAGGAGTCCGGGCGACAGGCTTAAGATCGGAAACGAGACAGATATGGCTCAACAGAAAATACGCATAAGGCTAAAGGCATACGATCATGAACTCATCGACCGCAGCGCGCGGCTGATCGTGGAGCAGGCCCAGCGAACCGGCGCAACTGTCGTCGGTCCCGTACCCCTGCCCACCGAGAAAAACGTCTATTGCGTCATCAAGAGCCCGTTCAAGGACAAGGATTCGCGGGAGCATTTCGAGATGCGTACGCACAAGCGGCTGATCGATATCCATCAGCCGACTCCCAAGACGGTCGACTCGCTGATGCGCCTTGATGTTCCTGCCGGCGTCGATATCGAGATCAAGCTTTAATCATGCCAGCCATACTCGGAAAAAAACTGGGAATGACCCAGATATTCACTGAAGAAGGCGACCGGATTCCGGTTACCGTCATCGAGGCGGGTCCCTGTCCGGTCACCCAGATAAAGACCGACGAGAACGACGGATACCAGGCTCTTCAGATCGGTTTCGGTGAAGTCAAGAAAAACAAGGTCATCAAGCCGCAGGCCGGTCACTTCAAGAAGGCGGGTGTTGACGCGAAACGTCACCTGGCCGAGGTCCGGTGTAATCTGGATGATGCGGCGGCATGGTTGACGGCGGCTGCGGCTGCAACCAGTGAGAAAAAGACTAAAGCAGGGAAAAAGGCCAAGGCCAAGGAGGCGACGGCCGAGGCAGAGGCAGTCGAGACCGAAGTCAAAGAGGCTGAAGCGGATGACAGCGCCGTAGCTGACGAAGAAGTAGTCGAGGCCGGGGAAGCTGAGACGAAAGAGCCTGAGGCCCAGGTCGACCAGCAAACGTCCGGCGGCCCCAAAACAGGCGATCTGGTAACAGTGGAAGCCTTTCAGATCGGCCAGAAGGTTAAAGTTTCGGGTGTTTCGAAGGGTAAAGGTTTCGCTGGAGTCATCAAGCGCCATAATTTCGCTGGTGGTCCGGCATCGCACGGAGCTCATTTTCATCGCGCACCAGGTTCCGTGGGAGCTAGCGCATATCCGTCGCGGGTTTTTAAAGGCATGAAGCTTCCCGGACAGATGGGTAACAAGAAATCGACTCAGCTCGGCCTGACAGTTGTAGCGACTGACCTGGAGAAGAATCTTCTTTTTCTCAAGGGTGCGGTGCCGGGTTCAAAAAACAAGATCGTGATGATTCAGACCCAATAGATATGACAGATAACGAAGAAATAAAAAAAGAGCAGGCCGAAGAAGCCATCGAGGCTGAAGTGAAGGCAACCGCCAAGGAAACCGGATCCGCCGACGAGAAGGCTGGGAAGAAAGCCGCGGCTGGCAAGGCCAAGGCCGATTCGAAGGACGCGCCCGCCAAGAAGGCTGCAGCCAAGAAGCCTGCCGCCAAAAAAGAGGCGGCGCCTAAGAAGGCTGCCGCCAAGAAAGCCGCGCCCAAGAAGGCCAAGTCCAGGAAGAAGGCCGCAGACCGTACGGACGTCAAGGTCCCCACGGTCAAGGCATTGGATGGCAAGGACATAAAATTTAGCCCGGATGTTTTTGAAGTGGATCCCAAGATAGGCGTTCTGCATGAGGTAGTGCGGTCTGAGCTGGCAGCTCGTAGGAGCGGCTCGGCTTCAACCAAAACCCGCTCTGAAGTCAGTGGTGGCGGCATCAAGCCATGGCGTCAGAAGGGCACAGGTCGCGCGCGCGCAGGTTCCAGCCGGATGCCGCACTGGACCGGCGGTGGCGTCGCCTTCGGACCCAAGCCAAGAGATTACAGTTTCAAGGTAAACCGCAAAGTGCGCAGCAAGGCGTTGAAGATGGCTCTAAGCGCGCGGGTGAGCGAGGGAAGTCTGAAGGTCGTCGACAACCTTGATTTTGAGGAGCCCAAGACAACCGCGGCGGCCATGGTTCTGGCGTCGCTTGATGTGGCTTATCCACTGCTGGTACTGCTGACGGAAGCGGACATCAACGCGGCATTGTCTTTCAGGAATATCCCGCGGGTGGATGTCTGTGCCACCAGCGATCTGAGCGTCAGCGACATTATGGCCGCGAGGACGCTGGTAGTGACGAGTCAGGCTCTTGATGAACTAAACAGGCTGGGAGAGAGTGAATGAGAGACCCGCATACGATAATCCTCGGTCCGGTGATCTCAGAGAAGAGTTATCAGCTGATCGAGCATAACAGGTACACCTTCCGCGTCGATCCACGGGCGAAGAAGCCGGCGATCGCCAAGGCGATAGAGGAAATTTTTACAGTCAACGTCGTAGGTGTGAATGTCATCAAGACCAGATCCAAGCCCAAGCGGCGCGGTCTGGTGCGGGGCCGGACGACATCTGGCAAGAAAGCCATCGTCCAGCTGTCCGAAGGTCAGAAAATAGAATTCTTTGAAAGTATGTAGGAGACCATGGCACAGGTAAAAACATATAAACCAACATCGCCAGGACGGCGTTTCATGACCGGCTCCACCTTCGAGGAGATCACGAAGACGAAGCCGGAGAAAAGCCTGACAAAGGGCATCTCGAAGAATGCCGGCCGCAACAATTACGGCCGCATCACCATGCGGCGCATCGGTGGCGGACACAAGCGGCGTTATCGTCAGATAGATTTCAAGAGGCTCAAGGACGGAGTGCCGGCCAAGGTTGCGGCAATCGAGTACGACCCCAACCGGTCCGCCCGTATCGCGTTGCTTCACTATGTGGACGGCGAAAAGCGATATATCCCGGCACCGCTCGGCCTTACGGTGGGTACGATGCTGCAGTCCGGTCCTGATGCTGATATCAAGGCAGGCAACTCTTTGCCGCTGGCAAATATTCCGGTGGGCACGATGATCCACTGTATCGAGCTCAAACCGGGACGCGGCGCGCAGATGGTGCGCGGTGCCGGTACGTCGGCTCAGCTGATGGCCAAGGAGAGCAAGATGGCGCATGTTCGCCTTCCCTCTGCCGAAGTGCGCCTGGTTGATGTAACCTGTCGCGCGACGATCGGCGAGGTCGGCAATCCTACCCATGAGAACCTGTCGGGCGGTAAGGCGGGACGCAGCCGCTGGAAGGGCAAGCGCCCCAAAGTCCGCGGCACGGCCATGAACCCGGTAGACCATCCGCATGGTGGCGGCGAAGGCAAGGCAACCGCCGGTCGTCATCCGGTTACACCCTGGGGCGTTCCGACGCTCGGATACCGTACCCGTAAAAAGGGCAAGGACAGCGACCGCTACATTGTACGCGGACGTAAGAGGGGAAAATAGGAGGAGCTGGCATGAGCAGATCCATTAAAAAGGGACCTTATGTAGATGAGAAACTGCTTGGCAAAATCGAGCAGATGAATGAATCGGGCAAGAAGAAGATGCTCAAGACCTGGTCTCGGGCTTCGACGATCTTCCCGGAGATGGTGGCGCACACGATCGCCGTTTATGACGGACGCAAGCACGTGCCAATATTCGTGACCGAGAGCATGGTAGGTCACAAGCTGGGCGAGTTCGCGCCGACGCGGACATTCCGCGGGCACGGCCATCATACCGACAGAAGCACGTCGCTGAAGTGACAGGCTAAGCCTGTCATCGACAGGAGCAAGTCGCGGAATTGACAGTATAAGCCTGTCATCCTGAGCGAAGCGAAGGATCTCGCAGAGAATCTTCTGCTTAGGTTTTTAACAACAAAAAGGAACACGATATTTAAATGGCAAAAGCAGCTGAAAAGAAAAAAGATACCGGCGAAGAGCTGGGTGAGCAGGTAACGATGGCGAGCGCTACTGCCAGGTTCGTGCGCATCTCTCCCCGCAAGCTTCGGCTGGTGATCGACATGGTGCGCGGCAAAAGCGTGGCCGACGCCAGATCGGTGCTGGCCTTCACGCCGCGCGGCGGTTCCGTTGTCGTGGAAAAGGTTATTTCATCCGCCGTCGCCAACGCGGAGAACAACTACGACATGAGCGGCGACGATCTTTACATCAGCAGCATTTATGTCAACGAGGGACCGACCCTGAAACGTTTTCGGCCGCGGGCAATGGGAAGGGCCTCCCAGATACGTAAACGCACCAGTCACATCACGGTCATAGTCACCGAGAGAAAGGAGGGATAGCATGGGACAGAAAGTTCATCCGGGAGGAATGCGCCTGGGGATCATCCATGATTGGAAATCCCACTGGTACAGCGAAAAAGAATTTGCAAATTTTTTAATAGAGGACCTGGAGATCCGCAAGCACATCCGCCAGAAATTACGGCACGCGGCGTTATCGGATATCCATATCAAGAAAGACGCGCAGAAGATAACGATTGATATTCACACCGCCAGGCCGGGTATCGTCATCGGCAAGAGCGGCGCCGAGGTGGACGCCCTTCGCCGGGAGATCCATGATATGACCGGGAAAGCCGTGCACGCGAACATCATCGAGGTCAAGCGTCCCGAGCTGGACGCCAACCTTGTGGCGCAATCGATCGCCGAGCAGCTTGAAGGCAGGGTTGCTTTCCGCCGGGCGATGAAGCGGGCGATCACATCCGCCAGCAGGTCCGGCGCGGAAGGCATAAAAGTGTCCTGTTCCGGCAGGCTGGGCGGCGCAGAGATGGCGCGCACCGAGGGCTATAGCGATGGCCGGGTTCCGCTGCACACGCTCAGGGCTGACATCGACTATGGTTTCACCGAGGCGCGCACGACGTTCGGACGTATCGGTGTCAAGGTATGGATCAACAAGGGAGAGATCATGCCCGCCGGGTTTGACGCGGCGACAAAAGAAAAAGCCTCGCGACGCCTGGGTGAAGTGGATGCCCAGAGGCGCAAGTAAGCGGCAAGATTTTATTTAAGGAATAAATATGCTGTTACCAAAGAAAACAAAACACAGAAAGCAGCACCGGGGCCGCATGCGCGGCATGGCGAAGGGCGGCTTCAGGGTGGAGCACGGCCAGTACGGTCTTAAGGCAATGGAGCCCGGCTGGATCACTAACCGCCAGATAGAATCAGCCCGTGTGGCGATAACCCGTCACATCAAGCGTGGCGGCAAGGTATGGATCAATATCTTCCCGCACAAGCCGGTAACTGAAAAGCCCGCCGAGACCAGGATGGGCGGCGGCAAGGGTTCCCCGGAGGGCTGGGTGGCCGTGGTTAAACCGGGAAGAGTCATGTTCGAGCTTTCCGGCGTTACGCCTCCGGTTGCCAAAGAGGCCATGCGGCTGGCTTCGCACAAATTGCCGATCAAATGTAAATTCGTACTACGCGAGGGTGATTTTCTTGAAGGCTAACGAGCTTCGTGACCTAACCGACGAAGAACTCGTCGAGCATATGCGCGAGACGCGCAAGCAGCTCTTCAATCTGCGGTTTCAGCATGCGACCGGTCAGCTGGACAACCCCAGGAAACTGAGGCTGATCCGTCAGGATATCGCCAGGATCATGACCATACAAAATGAACGTGGCAAAGAGTCCGTGGCCGAAGTCCAGGAGGCGAAGTGAGCGCTAAAGCAAGCGAGAAAAAGATTCTAGCCAGTGGCAACCGCAAGGAACGCCGCGGTGTTGTCACCAGCGACAAGATGGACAAGACCATTACCGTGCGCATCGACACCAAGAAAGCGCACAGGCTGTATGGCAAGACCATGCGGCGCTCGCGCAAGCTGGCGGTGCACGATGAGAACAACGAAGCGGGCATCGGCGATACGGTCCGCATCATAGAGACCAGGCCGTTATCGAAGAACAAGCGCTGGCGCCTGGCGGAAATACTAGAAAAAGCCAAGTAGCATAAAAGCTTTTAACCAGAAACGGGATAATTAAAAGTGATACAGGTTGAAACAAGACTCAAGATAGCTGACAACACGGGTGCGCGTGAGCTGCTCTGCATCAGGATCAAGGGCGGATCACACAGGCGCTACGCCCGTGTAGGCGACACCATTGTTGGCACGGTCAAAGTCGCCAGCCCGGGTGGCGCCGTCAAGAAAGGCGAGGTCGTGACCGCGGTGGTTGTTCGATGCAAGAAGGAACTCGGCCGCAAGGACGGCACCTATATCGCTTTTGACGAGAACGCGGCGGTGCTTATCGACGCGGCCAAGAACCCGCGCGGAACGCGCATTTTCGGACCTGTGGCACGCGAGCTGAGGGACAAGAGCTTCATGAAGATCGTCTCGCTGGCACCCGAGGTCCTCTAGGAGAAATTGAAATTGGCTAAAACTTTGAAAATCAAAAAGGGAGATACGGTCAAGGTCATCGCCGGCAAGGCGCGTGGCAAGACCGGAAAGGTCCTGCGCGTGGAGCCGGAGAAGGAACGCCTGGTCGTGGAGCGCCTCAACATGATAAAGCGTCATCGCCGGGCAACGCCGCAGAACCCGCAGGGCATGATCGAGAAAGAGGCGCCGATCCACATCTCCAACGTGATGTTTTACTGCTCCAGATGCAGTGACGGCGTACGCCTGGGAGTCAAACGGACCGACTCGAGACGACTGCGCGTCTGCAAGCAGTGCGGCAGCGAATTCGACTGATATATCAACCGGACAGGAATCTGACACAATAAATTATGGCTAGACTAAAAGAACAATACGAAAAGGAAATACTGCCGGCGCTCCAGGAGGAGCTTGGCTTAAAGAATCCGATGGAGGTTCCCCGGGTCAGCAAGATCTCGGTGAACATGGGTGTAGGCGAGGCCAAGACGGACGCCAAACTGCTTGATGACGCCGTCGCGGAGATGACGATCATCACCGGCCAGAAGCCCAAGCTCACGCGTGCCCGCAAGTCCATCGCCAATTTCAAGCTGCGTGAGGGCATGCCGATCGGCTGCACCGTGACGCTGCGCGGGGCGCGCATGTATGAGTTCCTTGATCGCCTCGTATCAGTAGCTCTGCCAAGGATCCGCGATTTTCGCGGCATCAAGCCCAAGTCCTTTGATGGCAGGGGCAACATGTCCCTGGGAATCAAGGAACAGATAATCTTCCCCGAGATCGATTACGACTCGGTGACCCAGACCAGGGGGATGGACGTGACTATCACGACCACCGCTCGCAACGACGAAGAGGGACACGCCCTGCTGAAAAAAATGGGCATGCCTTTCAAGGAGCGTTAAGGAGATTTAATGGCCAAGAAATCATTACAGGTCAAAGCAAGCCGCACACCCAAGTACCCGGCGAGGGCATACCACCGCTGCCGCCGTTGTGGCAGGCCACGTGGCTATTTTCGCAAATTCGGTTTATGTCGCATCTGCCTGCGCGAGCTGGCGCATCGCGGCGTTATACCTGGCATGACCAAGTCGAGCTGGTAGGGAGGCTATCGTACGATGACCGTTAACGACCCCATCGCCGACATGCTGACGCGTATCAGGAACGCCAACTCGGGCCTGAAAGACAGCGTTGAAATGCCGGCATCGAAGCAGAAAGTAGAAATAGCGAAGCTGCTCAAGAACGAGGGCTATATCGAGGATTACGCCCTTCTTCGCGGTGAAAGCTACGACAACATAGTCGTCGATTTAAAGTATGGCAAGGAGAGGCAACACGTGATCTCCGGTATTAAAAGGATCAGCAAGCCGGGGCGCCGCGTTTATGCCCGCAAGGATCGCATGCCGAAAGTGCTGGGCGGTCTGGGTACGGCAGTCCTATCCACATCAAAGGGAGTCATGACCGGCAGGGAAGCCGCCAAGCAGGGTATAGGCGGCGAGGTCATATGTTTTATCTGGTAAGCGCAAATTATTCTGGAGAATAAATAAGTGTCACGAATCGGAAGAGCACCTATAGAGATACCGTCGGGCGTCGAGGTCAAGATCGACGGCAGCGACGTGGCGGTAAAAGGACCAAAGGGTTCTCTGGCGGGACGTTATTCGCCCGAGATGGAGATACTCATGGAAGACGGCACCGTTGTCGTAAAGCGGCCGTCAGACCGAGGTCCGCACCGCTCGCTTCACGGACTTACGCGCACGCTGATCGCGAACATGGTTGAGGGTGTGACCAAGGGCTTCAGCCGTGAGCTGGAGATAAATGGTGTTGGTTATCGCGCGCAGCTTAAGGGGAAGAACCTGGAGATACTCGTGGGGCTATCCCATCCTGTGATCATCGAGCCGATGCCGGACACCGAATTTGAAACACCCAAGCCGACCCAGATTATCGTCAAGGGAATCGACAAACAGGTCGTGGGACAGCTGGCGGCGACGATCCGTTCGATCAGGCCTCCGGAACCATACAAGGGCAAGGGTATCAAGTACGTTGAAGAGACTATCCGCAGAAAGGTTGGCAAGAGAGCTTAAGCTATGGCCAAGACTACTACAGAACTTATCAAGCGGCAGGCTATGCGCGCCCGGCGTCACCGGCGTGTACGCAGGATCGTCACCGGTACAATCGAGCGGCCGAGACTCACCGTTTTTCGTAGCAACCGGGGCATTTACGCCCAGATCATCGACGACCTCGAGGGCAGGACGCTGGTATCAGCCTCTTCCCTGGAAGTGAAGGAAGCAGGCCTTGACAAGAGCCAGCTGGCCGAAAAGGTCGGCGAGTTGCTGGCGGCGAGGTCTAAAGAGAAGAATATCGCCAAAGTTGTTTTCGACCGGGGCGCTTATCTGTACCACGGTCGTGTGAAAGCACTGGCCGAGGGAGTACGCAAGGGAGGAATTGATTTCTAGATGGCCGACGCATACGAAAAAATTGAATTGGCGCCCAAGGCGCCGGAGCTGCAGGAAAAAGTCGTGCACATCAACCGCGTCGCCAAGGTGGTCAAGGGTGGACGGCGTTTTTCCTTCACCGCGCTGGTTGTGGTGGGCGACTCCGTCAACCGGGTAGGCGTGGGCTATGGCAAGGCCAAGGAAGTGCCTCTGGCGATCCAGAAGGCGGTAGAGGATGCCAAGAAGAACATGTTCCGCGTTCCCAAATACAAGAATACCGTTACGCACAAGGTGATCGGCAAGTACGGTGCCGGACGCGTAATGATAAAACCGGCATCTCCCGGTACCGGCATAATCGCCGGCGGCGGGGTGCGTGCCGTGATGGAACTTGCAGGCATCCGGGATGTCCTGGCCAAGTGTCTGGGCACGACCAATCCCATCAACATGGTACGCGCCAGCGTCGAGGGTCTGAAATCCTTGAAGGACCCCGTCGAGGTGGCGGCTCTCAGGGGCAAGACGGTATCCCAGATCCTGGGCACGGAAAAAAAGACTGAAAAGAAGCCCAAAAAGACTGAAGAGAAAGAAGAACAGGCAGCGAAGGCATGAGTCAGATCAAGGTGACACAGACAAAAAGTATTATCGGCCGGCGTGAGGATCATCGACGCACTATTCGCGCCCTTGGCCTCAAGCGTATAAATCACACCGTGATTCACGACGACAACCCCGTCATCCAGGGCATGATCCACAAGGTCCGTTACATGGTGGAAGTCGAGGAATTGACGAAATAGTCTTGTCATCCTGAGCGAAACGAAGGATGCGGCAGATTCTTTGTCGCTTCGCTCATCAGAATGACCGCGAGGAAGATAAATGAGCACTGAAGAAAAAAAGGAAGAAAATAAAAATTATATAAGCCTTGGCAATCTGCACCCGACTCCGGGATCCAAGCATTCCCGCAAGCGGGTCGGTCGCGGCCACGGCAGCGGTCACGGCAAGACATCCGGCCGCGGTCACAAAGGTTTCAACAGCCGCTCCGGCGGCGGCGTGCGCCCGGGATATGAAGGCGGCCAGATGCCCCTCTACATGAGAGTGGGAAAACTGCGCGGCCCCAACAAGAAGATGAGTATGCCCATGGGTCCGTTCCGCACATATATGCTCGGCGTGAACGTTTCACGGCTGGAAGCAAAGTTCGAGGCGGGAGCCACGGTCACGGTAGAGTCTCTGGTGAAGGCAGGCATCATCAAGAACACAAGGACCCCGATAAAGATTCTCGGTCAGGGTGACCTGGGTGTGGCCCTGACAGTGCAGGCAAACGGTTTCAGCAAGTCGGCCCGTGAGAAGATCGAGGCCGCGGGCGGCAAGGCGGAGGTTATTTAGACTTGTTCGCGTCAATGGCAAACGCCTGGCGGATACCCGAGCTGCGAGTCAAGCTTATCTTCACCGGCGCCATGATTATCGTCTACCGCTTCGGTGCACATGTTCCCGTGCCGGGCGTTGATATCGGCGCGATCCAGAAGATCATCGATCAGGGATCACGTGGCGTTCTGGGTTTTCTCAATATGTTCTCCGGCGGTGCTCTTTCAAAGTTCGCCGTTTTCGCATTGGGAATCATGCCTTACATCACTGCATCGATCATCCTGCAGTTGTTGACCATGGCTTTCCCTGCACTTAAGGAA
>JBAZWE010000052.1:0-13779 GCA_041660545.1 Thermoleophilia bacterium | reverse complement strand
AGGAGGGTGATGAGGTTAAAGTGGGGCAGACCCTGTGCATCCTCGAGGCGATGAAGCTTATGAATGAGGTGACATCGGAGATTGCAGGTGTGGTGCGGCGGGTGCTTGTCGATAACGCAAAACCTGTGGAGTATGGGCAGGCGCTGCTTTATATCGAGCCTGCCGAAGAAGAAGGGGAATGAGTGCGGGCGGGGCCGGATGCTTCCCTTGCTCCCCCGATTCGCGCTCTTCGCGTGTTGTAAAAATCTTACTTTTTGCGCGCGAATAGAAGGGTCGCTGCGGGAAACATCCGGCCCCGCCTGCGCGTGTGATGGGATAAAGACAAAGAACACAAAAGCTGCGGCACGCTGAGATTATGTGTCATTCTGGGGAAATTGAGGAACTTTCTTTTATGCTTTCTAAAATACTTATAGCTAATCGTGGTGAAGTGGCTTTGCGGGTTGTCAGGGCCTGCAAGGAGCTGGATATTCCCTGTGTTGCCGTCTATTCAGAGGCGGACAGAGAGTCGATGCACGTCCGTGAGGCTGACGAGGCTGTCTGCATCGGACCCGGACCGGTTGTCGATAGCTATCTGAATATTCCGAATCTGATCGGGGCGGCCGAGATCACAGGCTGTAACGCAGTTCATCCCGGTTATGGCTTTCTGGCGGAAAATCCAGAATTCGTGCTGACCTGCGAGGATAACGACATGGTTTTTATCGGTCCCGGCGCCGGCATAATGCAGCGCATGGGCGACAAGTCTCTGGCCAAGCAGACGATGATGAAGGCGAGGATTCCAGTCGTACCTGGTTCTGACGGTGCAGTGGCGGACGCGACCGAGGCATTAAGCCTGGCTGAGGAATTCGGTTATCCCGTCATGGTCAAGGCTTCCGCCGGTGGCGGCGGGCGTGGCATGCGCATCGTCAAATCTCCAGATGAGATGGAGAGCATGTTCAACATGGCCAGCAACGAAGCCGAAACAGCGTTCGGCGACGGCACGATGTATCTGGAGAAAGCGATCATCAATCCGCATCATGTAGAGGTGCAGGTGCTGGCCGACAAGGCCGGCTCCGTACTAAGCCTCGGCGAGCGTGACTGTTCGGTGCAGCGGCGCCACCAGAAGCTGGTCGAGGAGTCACCATCGCCTCTGCTGGACTGGGATACCAGGCAGAAGATGTCCGAGTCTGCCATCGCCGCCTGTCGCGCCTGCGGCTACGAGAACGCCGGCACGATCGAGTTTCTCGTCGACGACGACAGGAATTATTATTTCATGGAGATGAATACCCGCGTTCAGGTGGAGCATCCGGTATCCGAGATTGTGACCGGTATCGATATCGTCCGCGAACAGATACGGATCGCGCGTGGCGAACTGCTCACGATGACAGGTTCGATCCAGCCGCGCGGCCATGCAATCGAGTTGCGTATCAACGCCGAGGACCCGTCGAACGATTTTCGCCCCAACACCGGCACCATCAGCAGATACGTACCGCCGGGCGGACCCGGCGTCAGAGTGGATTCACATCTTTATGAAGGTTACACGATCCCCGTTTTTTACGATTCCCTGCTGGCGAAGCTGATCGTCTGGGACATGGACAGGCCTTCAGCCATACGCCGCGCGCTCAGGGCTCTGGATGAATATATCATCGAGGGACTTGTGACCAACAAGGACCTTTGCGCCGAGATCCTTCGCGCGCCAGATTTTGCTCAAGGAAGCTATACGACAGCTTTTATAGAAGAGAACATGGAGCGACTGAAGATCGGGTAGTTATGGAAACGCCAACTATCTCACGCCGGCAGGCAAGACGGGACGCCATGGTCATCCTCTACCAGCGCGACATCGCGGGTGCCGGGCTAAGCGAACTTTACAGTAGCCTGGAAAAGGACCGGGGTTATCCGGCGGCTGAATTCACGCGCGAAGATGTCGAGGGGGTAATCGGCGCATTGGATGAGCTGGACTCCTCCATCGATCTTGTATCCGAGGGCTGGCCGGCGCACCGAATGGCTGCTCTGGAGAGAAATATAATCAGGCTGGCCGTATTCGAGATCAAAAACAGGGATGATATTCCCGCCGAGGTAAGCATCGACGAGGCGGTAGAGCTTGCCAAGAGATACTGTTCGCGTGAAGCGGGTGCGCTGGTAAACGGAATTCTCGGCAAAATCGCAACGGAGGCGATGGAAAATGAATGAGGAAAACGCAACAGACGACTCTGAATCAATTTCCGGCGAGGTCCATGAAACACAGGATGCCGGTGCTGAAGCCGGAAACACGGGGGAAGACCAGAATCTGACTCGCGCGCTGGAGTCGACCCTTGAAAGTCTGAGCCAGTCGATCGAACGTATGGAGGACCTCGTTCGTCGCCTGGGGTCGGGTGACAGCGACTGGGAAGAGTCCGTCCGCCTGCTTGCGGAGGCTAACGAACTGGCTATGTCCAGCAGCCAGCAGCTGGACCGGGCGGTTCAGGACGTTATGTACGGCGCCGGTGATGAGACCGCGGTCGATGATGGCGCCCAGCAGAAGCTTCCCATTAACCAGGAAGAATAGTAATGGTCAAAACTTCAATTTATCCCGATGAGCTGGTCAGGCTGGTCGAGGATTATATTGACGGCATTCAGTTCGGTGAAGATCCTGCGGTGGCGCCTCTATGTGAGGCCATGCGCTACTCGTTGCTTGCCGGAGGCAAACGCATCCGTCCCGTGTTGCTGATGGCTACCGGTCAGACTCTCGGTTGTGAACCGGCAAAGCTGCTGCCCACGGCCGCCGCCATGGAGATGATACATACATATTCACTCATCCATGACGATCTGCCCGCTTTTGACGATGACGAGCTACGGCGCGGCCAGCCGACCTGCCATGTAAAATATGGAGAGAATGTTGCCATTCTTGCCGGAGACGCCCTGTTTGCCGAAGCTTACCGGCTGATTTGCGAGCGTCAGCAGGCATCTCCGCAAACAATACTCGCCGTCATTGAAGAGATATCCCAGGCAACGGGTGTAAAAGGAGTCGTCGGTGGGCAGATGCTGGATATTATGGGCGGCTCGGACGATATGGATTCCCTGCGGCTGCTCCACTCCTTAAAAACCGGATGTCTTATCATGGCATGTGTCCATTGCGGGGGTATGCTGGCGGGCGCGTCGCATTCGCGCTTGCAGGTTTTGAGGGAGTTCGCGGCCGAGCTTGGTTTGCTATTTCAGATTAAAGACGATATTTTGGATGTCGTTGGCGATACAGCTGTTTTAGGAAAACAGGCGGGTACGGATGCGCGTCTTAAGCGTAGTACCTATGTGAGCGTATACGGTCTTGAGGAAGCCGGGCGTCTGGCTCTTCAATCGAGGGACAAGGCCCTTGAAATACTCAAGGACACCGGGGAGAACACCGGTTCCCTGGCCGGAATCACCAACTATATCTACGAGCGCCACCAATAAGTTTTGTCACTGCTGGATAACATCCATTCTCCATCTGATTTAAAGCGCCTGGACGACCAGGAGCTTCAGGAGCTTGCGGAGGAGATTCGCACTTTCATGGTCGGCGCGGTCTCCAAGGTAGGCGGTCACCTGGCTCCCAGCCTGGGTGTTGTAGAGCTGACCCTGGCTCTGCACAGCGTTCTCGACAGTCCGAATGACAAGATAATCTGGGACGTCGGACACCAGTGCTATGCGCACAAGATCATAACGGGGCGCTCCTCGCAATTTCACACCATTCGCCAGTACGGCGGCCTGTCCGGTTTTCCGAGTAAATGCGAATCTGAGCATGACATCATCGGCACCGGGCACAGTTCCACATCGATCAGCTACGGCGTGGGCCTGCAGGAAGCGATAAGACTTGCGGCGGCGCAGAAAGAGCTTGCCGGTGTCGAAGCAACCATAGAAGGTCTCCGGGATAAACTCAAAAGCGAGGGTACCGACGAAACACCGAGCGCTCACGTAGCCTGTGTCATCGGCGATGGAGCGCTGACCGGTGGTATCGCATATGAGGCATTGAACCAGGCCGGGCATTTAAAGACACCGCTGATAGTCATACTCAACGACAACGAGATGTCCATCAAGCCCAACGTCGGCGCCATATCCCAGTACCTGCACAAGCTGCGCCTGGACCCGACGCTCTACAAGCTGCGTGAGGAGTTCGAACACGGTCTGGACAAGATTCCAGGCATCCGTGGTGCATCGCGTTCGATCAAGGAGAGCATGAAGGCTTTTCTGGTCCCGGGTATGCTGTTCGAGGAACTTGGTTTCGCCTACATCGGCATCGTCGACGGGCACGATATCAAAGCTTTGAGAAAGAGCATCAGGGCGGCCATGGAGATCGAGCGTCCGGTTCTCATCCATATCAAGACGACCAAGGGCAAGGGTTATGAGCCTGCCGAGGCGCGTCCCGACACCTTTCATGGTATCGCGCCATTCACTATCTCGACCGGCGAGGCGATAAAAAAGCCCGGTCCGATCACTTATACCGAAGCCTTCGGACAAGGTCTGGCCAGGATGGCCGCGCAAGACGAGAAGATAGTCGCTATCACCGCCGCCATGTCCAGCGGCACGGGACTTTATCATTTCGAACGGAAATTCCCCGACCGCTTCTTCGATGTCGGTATTGCTGAAGAACATGCCGTGGCATTCGCGGCGGGCCTGGCGATCGGTGGTTTTAAACCGGTTGTGGCGATTTATTCAACGTTTCTGCAACGGGCCTTCGACATGCTGGTACAGGACGTCGCCCTCCAGGAGTTGCCAGTCGTGTTCGCGCTCGACCGCGCCGGTCTGGTCGGCGATGACGGTCCAACGCATCACGGTGCATTCGATCTTGGATATCTGAGCCTGGTACCCGGAATGACTGTGATGGCGCCGAAGGATGAAGCGGAACTTCAGAACATGGTATTCACAGCACTGCAGCTGAACACGCCCGCGGCTATTCGTTATCCTCGTCTAGCCGGTCGTGGCGTGTCCATGCCCGAAGAGTTCGAGCTGTTGCCGGTGGGCAAGGCGGAAATCATAGACAGGGGCGAGGGTGCATTACTGTTAGGCATCGGCACGGGCGTGGGTATCTGCCAGCGGGCCGCACGGCTGCTGGTAGAACAGAACGGCGTTCGTCCGACGGTTGTAAACGCGCGTTTCGTAAAGCCACTCGATGAAGAGTTGATTCTCAGGCTTGCCGACGAGCATGAGCTGATAATAACCGTGGAAGAAGGAACCGCGATGGGGGGATTCGGATCCGCCGTGCAGAGACTGCTTGCAGAGGAGGCAACGACACCGGTAAAGAGTTTTGCGATTCCGGATGCTTTTGTCCCTCACGGCAATCGCAACAAACTCATGCGCGACATAGGCCTGACTCCCGAGGCGATTGCCGGGTATGTGGGAGAAAAGCTTTTGCAGAAGAAGATCGTACCGGCGGAACGCCGGAAAGTTTCCGGAGAAGAATAGGCAAGGTGGTCAAAACTGAAACAGCGCCTTGACACGATCCTCGTTGAGCGGGGATTTTTTTCTTCGCGCTCACAGGCGGCCGCGGCTGTCATGGCCGGGGAGGTAAGCGTCTCCGGACAGCCTGTATCAAAAGCGGGCTCGATGGTGGCGCCTGAAGCCGAGATAACGCTCAAGCAGGTGTCCCGTTTCGTATCCCGTGGCGGGCTTAAGCTGGAAAAGGCCTTCGAGGAGTTTCCCATCGACGTCTCAGGCAAGGTGGCCCTGGACGCAGGCGCCTCTACCGGCGGCTTTACGGACTGCCTGCTACAGCACGGTGCCCGCAAGGTGATCGCCGTGGATGTAGGTTATGGGCAGCTGGACTGGAAGCTCAGAAATGACACGCGCGTCGAGGTCCTCGAGCGTACAAACATCCGCAATCTGACACCCGGGATGTTGTCCGAACCGCCGGCTTTCGCGACATTCGACCTTTCATTCATATCTTTAAAGAAAATTTTCCCTGCTGTGATAAAATGCCTTCAGCCCGGTTTTGAGGCGGTTGCCCTTATCAAGCCGCAGTTCGAGGTCGGGCGTGGCAAGGTCGGCAAAGGCGGCGTTGTGCGGGATGAAGATGTTCGCGATGAAGTCGTAACCGATATGCGAGACTTTATAATCGAGTCGGGTTGGGAAGTGCAAGGGGTTGCCGAATCGCCGGTGCGCGGGCCCAAGGGCAACGTGGAGTTTCTGATTTACTTTATTGACGGGAACAGTAAGAATCATTAGATCCGGGGCCAGCTCTGCTTAATAAAATCGCAATCATAACGCACCGCCGCTCCGACGCCACCAGTAAGGCGTTGTTGCAGGTGCTTGAACTATGCCGGGAACTCTCTGTTGAAGCGGTTATCCCTCAGAGTGAGGTAGACAAATATGCCGGGGCCGATGTCGCCAATCTCGCTACTGTCGTAACCGAACTCGACAGCGTCGAAGTCGACATCGCGGTGGCCCTTGGCGGTGACGGCACTATTCTTAGGGCTTTCAGCCGCTTCAATGGAATGCAGACGCCGATTATCGGTTTTAATTTCGGACGAGTCGGATTTTTGTCGGCAATGGGTCCGGATGACATCCCCGCCGGTCTGAAATCGGTTCTTGAGGGAAATTACGAACTGATCGGCCTGTCGCTGCTTGAGCTTGTCAACCAGGAAGAGACTCACCTGGCCATAAATGACATTGTGGTCCATAAGCCGGAAGGTGGTTCTGTCATCCATCTGGCTTACGCGATAAACGGAGTCGAATATGACTCCTTCCGCTGCGACGGTTTCGTAGCGTCAACGCCGGCAGGTTCTACGGCTTATAACCTTTCAAACGGCGGTCCCCTGGTGACCCTGGCGCTCGATGCCTACATTCTTACGTCAATTGCTCCTCACGTGCTGCGTTCGCGCGCGATGGTGCTGGGCCCAACAGATACTCTAACGATTCGAAATGACTCTAAAGGCTCAATGGGTACGATATACGTCGATGGACGGCCGAGCGGCAGTCTGGCTCCGGGTGATGATGTGATGATTTCCCTGGCAGCCAGGAGGGCGCAACTGGTCCAGCCGCCGGGAGCCGATTTTTACAGGACGCTCAGGGACAAGTTCATAAAACCTTCAAGCTGACGGGAAGCTGCCGGTGCTATCCGAGCTATATATCGAAAATCTGGCAGTCATACCAAAGGCTGAACTCAAGCTTTTGCCCGGCCTTAACGTGATCACCGGTGAGACCGGCGCCGGCAAGACGATACTGGCACACGCCATTTCCCTGCTGCTCGGAGTTCGCGCTGACAGTGGATTGATCAGGCCGGGTGCGGACGAGGCTACCGTCGAAGCGATTTTTAAGGTACCGGACGGTATATTCGCCGAGATCGCCGCTGAATTCGACATCCCCGAGGAGGAAGATCTGATTGTGCGGCGCCGCATCTCGAGGGACGGGCGAAGCCGCGCTTTCCTCGGTGGTCGCGCCACCACCCTCGCGGTGCTCGAGCAGGTGACCGGCAGGCTGCTTGCATTCTCGGCGCAACACGAACAGCGCCGCTTGATGCTGGCATCGCGCCAGCTTGACATCCTTGATGATTATGTTGGAATGCGACTCGTGGATCTACGCGACGAGTTTCAGATTTTATATGACAGGCGCATCGGTCTTAAGGAGCTTCTTGACGAACAGAAGTATGGCTCCCAGGAACGTGAGCGGGAAGTCGAGCTGCTGAAGTTCCAGCTTGCCGAGATAGAGATGGCAGGCTTGTCCCAGGCCGAAGATGAGGAACTGGATGTGGAGCGGCAGCGGTTGCTGCGTTCGCAGGAGTTGAGGGAGGCGACCGGAGAGCTCGCCGCTATCCTGTCTGGCGACTCGGGTGGCGCTGGCTTGATGGACGCACTTTCGCACGTGCTGGCGCGACTGCAAACAACCACCGGCATCGACAGCGATTTTGATGATTTGACCGCGCGTCTGAAAAAAAGTTTCTATGAGCTGGAAGAGACCGGCAGGAGTGCGCGCGATTACAGCGAGTCCGTGATGAGCGATCCCGCCCGTCTGGCGGAGGTGGAAGAGCGTCTGGACCTCATCAGCCAGCTGAAGCGCAAGTACGGGAACTCTATTGAAGAGGTTCTCGCGCATGCCGTAAAGGCTGCAGATAATCTTAAATTGCTGACCGGCGTTATCGAGGCTGGCCCCGCGCTGGATCTTGAACTGGCTGAGATCGATGCGCAAATGATCGAGCTTGCCGCTCAGATGCGGGAATTGCGCATCGAGGCTGCTTCCAGTCTGGAAGCGGAAGCCGGAGGTCATTTACGTGATCTGGCGTTTCAGGATTGTGGTTTTGAAATACGGCTTTCGCGCGCCGAGGGTGACGATGTTATGGACGCGCGGTCGCTCAAACGCAGTGGCGGTGATTCGGCGGAGTTCAAGGTTCGACTGAATCCGGGCATGCCACCGTCTCCACTTAAGGAGACCGCATCTGGTGGAGAGTTATCAAGAATCATGCTGGCTATCAAAAGCGCGGTTTCTTCATCACGTGAATCGGCGACGCTTGTTTTTGATGAGATCGATGCTGGCATAGGTGGTGAAACCGGTGCGGCGGTCGGCGCCAAGCTGAAAAGCCTCTCTGGCAACTCCCAGACTATCTGCATAACCCACCTTCCCCAGATAGCCGGTTTCGCCGACGCGCATTTTTCCGTAAGCAAAAGCGTTGAGGGTGGCGAAACGGTAACCGCAGTGACTCGCCTCGAGGACGATGAGATCATTGTCGATGAGCTCTGTCGCATGATGGGCTCAAAACCTGACGACCTCAAAGCACGCGGCCATGTCGCAAGCCTGCGGACAAAGGCCGCGAAGGCCTAGGGTATGGGCTTGATAATAACATCCATGCGGCCTAGACAGTGGACGAAAAACCTGGTCGTATTCGCAGGGCTGATATTTTCACGCAACATCGGTAACTGGTCCATGCAGTGGAAAGTCTGGGCTACGTTTATTGCATTCTGTGCCGTGGTCGGCGCCGGTTACATTCTCAACGATATTCTCGACCGTGAAAACGACCGGGTTCATCCCACAAAAAAGTTCAGGCCGATTGCAAGCGGCAGGCTGGGAATCGGGAAGGCGGGCATGGTTGCCGCCAGCCTTGTCATTGTGACATTGGCGGCCTGCTATTTCGTGGATCCTTATCTGCCTTTGTTCCTGGCAGCCTACCTGGTCCTTCAAGTTGCATACGCCCTGCTTCTCAAGCATCTGGTAATTATAGACGTGCTTGCGATTTCGGGGGGTTTCGTTCTTCGCGCTACGGCCGGAGCCGAGGTAATTCATGTGTCGATATCAGCCTGGTTGCTTATATGCACCATGTTGCTTGCCCTCTTCCTGGCCCTGGCAAAGCGGCGGGCCGAACTGGTACTGCTGGAGGATGAGGCATCCAGTCACCGGCGCAATCTCGAGCACTACAGTATCGCGCTCGTCGACCAGATGACCGCGGTTACTGCCTCGGCCACCCTGGTTTCATACGCTTTATATACGTTCACGGTATTCGACCAATCGCGGGGGATGATGATCACAATCCCCTTTGTCCTATATGGTATCTTCCGCTATCTTTACCTCGTGCATAAAGAATTAAAGGGAGGCTCGCCCGAGCAGATTTTACTCACGGATAAACCATTGCTTATCGATATCATGCTCTGGGCAGGATGTGCCGCTCTCATTTTACACTGGATTGAAAAGTAAGGAGTGGCAAAAATGGTCAAGTCCAAAGTTGCGGTTTTAAAGACGAATCCGGAATCGGTGGTCGAGGATTACGGGAAGCTCATGCGTTCGGTGGGATACAGCGATCATCTGCCACAGGACAAGAAGACGCATATCAAGATAAATATCTCCTGGCATGTGTGGTATCCAGCCTGCTCGACGACGCCCTGGCAGCTGGAGGGTGTCATAAAGACTCTGCTGGATGACGGCTACGACAAGGATTCCATTTATCTTACCCAAAACCGCACCGTTGTGGTCGACGACCAAGTGGGAGAGATCAACAACGGTCACGCGGCAGTCGCGGAGCGTTACGGTCTTGACTTCACGCGCCTTTATGAGCCACCGGTAAACTGGGTACGCTATGAGCCCAAGGCAGAGATGCTAATACTCGACAAGGTATACGAGCAGGACGGCATCCATATACCTGATATCTTCTTTGACACGAATATCATCCAGATGCCGACAGTCAAAACTCACGTTTTTACAGGTACGACCGGCGCCATGAAAAACGCTTTCGGCGGCCTTCTCCAGGACCACAGGCACTGGACTCATAGCGTGATCCACGAGACTCTCGTGGATCTGCTGGCCATCCAGAAGGAGATCCACAGCGGTATCTTCGCGGTGATGGACGGCACCATATGCGGAGACGGTCCCGGGCCACGGGCAATGATGCCCTTCGTCAAGGATTATATGCTGGCGAGTGACGACCAGGTTGCCATCGACGCGGTCGCCGCGCACATGATGGGCTTTGATCCCATGGACCTCAAGTACATCCGTCTTGCACATGAGCGGGGCTTGGGCTGCGGCGTGATCGAAGAGATGGAGATCGTCGGTGAGGATATCGAAGAGGTAAACTTCCACTTCCATGGCAAGCAGGACACTTTCGCAAGCACGGGGCAGAAGGCCATATATCATGGTCCACTAAAACCACTTGAAAACGCGCTACTGCGAAGCTCGATTGAGCCGTGGTCATATATGGCATCAAAGTTCTACCACGATTACTACTGGTATCCATTCGTCGGCTGGCCGCGGGTGAGCCAGATGGCTGAGACGGGCTGGGGGCAGCTGCTGCAGGAATACCTGCCCGAAGGAGCTGAACTCGAGCGTCAGGGAAAAGGCAGGGGGACGCTCCTGGCGGTTGCGGCGGCGGGGGCGCTGTTGGGAATGAGCGCCATGCACAGGGTAGCGCGGATGGCTGACAGGAAGTAGCCCGGCTTTCAGTATGAGCTGTTAGAGACGTCTGTGGAATGAGCGGGATGGAGACCGCTTCCACTGAGGTCTTCGACAGACGTTACAGCGAAAAATCTTCATCCCGCTCAAGACGATTATTTGGAAACGTCAGTGTTGTGAAATCTCTTGCAGCGACTAATTATTTACTTATGCAGATTGTCTGCAGGCAAGTATGGCTTGTTTTGCGAGTCGGGCACGCGAGAGGTATCGATGCCAGTGCGTCAGTCACTTAAAAAGCTTTGGAAGAGAATTGAAGTAGATCGTTGGAGTGTAGGATAAAAATGATTATTCGAGTCAGGCAATCATGAAGAATTCAGGGGAATAATTGCAGACTCAGGCAGTTAAAACAGAAAGCACGCGGCGTTATCACAATATCCGCATGGTTCTTATCTATGTGCTTGTGGCAAACGTCGCCGTGTCGCTGGGTAAGGGAATCGTTGGATGGCAGGCCAGTTCCATCGGCATGGTCGCCGATGCTTTTCATTCACTCATGGATGGTTCCTCCAATGTGATCGGATTGATCGGTATCGGCCTGGCGTCGCGTCCTGAGGATGAGTCACATTCGTACGGACACTCGAAATTCGAGACGTTCGCCAGCATCGGCATCGTCATACTTCTTTTACTCACCGCGGTTCAGATCGGCGAAAGCGTCTATGCGAGGTTGAACGATGGCGGCACCGGGCCTGAGGTGTCTAAAATCGCGTTCGCCATGATGGGCGTGACTATTGTGATAAATATCTTGGTGAGCATTTATGAAAGATACCAGGGCAGAAAACTCAACAGTATCTTCCTGGTCGCAGACTCAAAGCACACGTTGAGCGACGGGTTCGTTTCAATATCTGTTGTCGCGAGTCTGATCGCCGTGAGTATGGGGCACCCCGAAGTCGACGCGATCGCCGGTGGTCTGATCGCCCTCATCATCGCATATGCCGCTTTCGGGATAATGAAAGAGGCATCGGTGGTGTTGCTCGATCGCGCCATGCTCGATCCAAAAAAATTGGAGCAGGTTTGCATGAGTCTGGAAATTGACGGGATTCAGGGATGCCACAAGATTCGAAGCCGCGGCAGTGAAGCCGGTTACTGGATAGACCTGCACCTGATCGTGGACCCCGATCTGTCCACTAAGGATTCGCATAGCCTGGCTTCAAAGGTCGAAAGAATGCTGAAGGATGAATTTGGAGAGGGAACCGATATCATCATCCATATAGAGCCCGGGAAAAAAATCCCGACATAAGTCCGGATCAGGCTTCTAGCGGATCAGGCCATCCTTGTAAAGGACCCTCTGGCTGGCAAGCAACGGTTGGCCTGTAAGACACAAGACCCGCACAGGACCGCCCTTGGTGTTGTTGAACTGGGGCGTCATCATACGGCCTTCCGGGATGGTGAAGAAATCATTTCCGGGATTGGCCGGATCCGCCATCCTGACTCCGGCGATGTATATCTCCACACGAGCATCGCCGGAACCCTGATTGGATACCAGTATCCAGTCGCCCGCCATGTAGCTGGCCAGCATGGAATCGTACCAGGTGAACCATTGGTCGCTGGTGAGGGCCGATGGCTTGATGCCCTGCATCTCCTCGAAGCTGTCACGGTACAAAACCCGCTGGGAAGCCATCAGAGGCTGCCCGTTGGTAGAGATGACGCGCACCGGTCCGGTCATCAGGCCCTGAAACTGTGGGGTCACCATCCCGTCCACGGGAATCGGATTGCCGCCCGCTGTGCTGTACCTGGCCGCGAGGACGCCACCTGCATAAATATCTACATCTGCCGGAATACTCCCCCGGTTGGCCACCAGTACCCAATCACCTTTCATGCTTGGGCTCAGGGAGTCATACCACGTAAAAAGGTACTCGCTACCAAGTGAACCTGTGGGTACACCCATGACCTCACTGAAGCTTTCACGGTAGAGTACCCGCTGGCTGGCAATGATAGGCTGATGGTTTGTGGAGCGCACCTTCACTGGACCGCTCCGGATATTGGCGAACCTGGGAGTTTCAATCCGCCCGGGGGCGATGGCATTGCCATCAGCAGCACTGTAGCGGGCCATCAGGTTCGAGCCGATCCAGATCTCGACATCGGCGGGGCTGGAGCCCGTGTTGGCGACGAGGATCCAGTTGCCGTTCATGCCGCCTTCAGGTTTTGAGTCATACCACGTGAAGTCATAGGAGTCGGAAAGCTTTTCCTCCGGTGTGCCCAGGACTTCATTAAACGAATCCTTGTATAGAACGCGCTGGCTTACCATCAGCAACTGACCTGACGTAGAAACGACCTTTACCGGCCCACCGATGACCTGTGGAAAAATCGGCGTTATCTCGCCGCCTTCAGGGACTGTAAAGAAATCATTTCCCGGGTTGTTCGGGTCGTGCATCTTCGTCGAACCGATGTAGATCTCGACTGTCGCGGTGCCGGATCCCCGGTTGGCGACGAGGATCCAGTTGCCGATCATGCTGCTTTCCACCTTGCAGTCATACCAGGGGAAATAGAAACTCGTCGACAGATCCGACGCCGGTGTCGCAGGCATCTCGTTAAAGCTGCCGAGCCAGTTGCCGCTAGGGCTGAAGTTCCAGATTTGTGTCGCGTAACGGGCTAACGCGTCGCCGTATCCGATACCGGGTGAAGCCCATCGTCCGCCAAGATCCCTGAGATTGTAGACTCCATAACGGTGTCCTGGTTCGAAATGTCTGGGATCGTACGTGAGGCTGCACCAGAAGTTCTGGTGGGTGGGAAATACATACCAGGCGAGGTGCGCATAATGGGCGATGACGCCTGCCTCGGCACTGGCGAAGGAGTTGCCAGGGTTACCTCCACCGGTGGCGCCGATGCCGGCAAAATTATTCTGCCAGGGCGCTACGTCGCCTCCGTATCGGAGAAAGTTGGTCTCATGGAGCATCTGGGCGAAGGCAAGATCCGCCCTGATACCGAAACGGT